>DAITMV010000168.1:0-6815 GCA_036834985.1 Burkholderiaceae bacterium
CACAACGGCAAGGGCCGATACAGAAACGATCTTTTTCAACGTAAACTCCAGACAGGTTTAAATACTTTTGATAACCAAGGATGATAGCGAGTTGATGTGTGAATAAAGACCCAATTTATGCTTTGTTACAAAGGAAAAACAATCACCATCAAATAACCGTAATGATATGAGTGAATACTTGCGGTTTTATTTAACTAACGTTTTTTAATTGGAATTGCGAGTGATCGACTTCTTAAGAGATTTAAAAACCCAGCGGTGGGATGACCATCGTTACTACCACCACAGCCGAATCAACCAGAGTCTGCACCTTGTCAGCGCGTTAAGTTTCTTGACCGCTTACATTTTGCTGTTCATTGATCCGATTGCCGCCGCACTTGTGGCTTGGCTGATTGCCATGACCACCCGCCAGATGGGGCATTTTTTCTTTGAACCCAAAGGCTACGACCATGTGAACCAGGCGACGCATGAGCACAAGGAAGAAATCAAGGTGGGCTACAACCTGAAACGCAAAGTGGTACTGCTGAGCATTTGGGCAGCGGTACCGGTGGTGTTGTGGTTTGACCCCACCCTGCTGCAAGGCTTGCGCAACCGGGCCGATACCCCCAACTACATCCGACAGGTCGGTGAAGTATGGTTGTACCTGGGCCTGGGTGGATTGGCATTCCGTGTCATTCAGCTGTGCGTCATTCGTGATGTAAAGACCGGTGTGGTTTGGCTGACCAAAATCATCACCGATCCTTTCCATGACGTATTGTTGTATTCATCGGCACCGTTTCACCTGCTGCGCGGCGAGTTAATCGATCCAATGCACGGATCTCACCGTTAATGCCCGCGTAGTTGCCCCACCCGCTTTTCCAGCAACTCCAACAAGATGGTTTTAGCGATTGTCTTGTTGGAGAGCGCCGGACTGCTCCACCACCAGCCATCCAGTTTCATCGCATAGGCTGCGCGTACAAACCGTTCAAGCATGGTGTCAAAATCAGTCTGCGTGTAGTTCAGGCTGAATACGATGCGTCCACTCCCCACCCAACTGAGCAACAGGCCATGGGCGCGCAGGTAGAACTGCAGCATCCAGTTGTAGCGTGACGGCTCGGTGAACAACACCGTCCAGATGGTGGACATGCCCGCAACCCGAATGGGCAAGCCCTCGCGCTCCATCCGCTGGTTCAATTGCCCGACGCGCTGCAGCCACACTTCGTCCAGTTGCTCGTAGAGGGCTTGAATCTCCACACTGTCCAATGCTCGTAAAAATTCGTTCATAGCGGCCATCACATAGGGATGTGAATTGAAGGTGCCACGTGCAAAACAGATGTCGGCGGGCTTCTCGGGACGGAAGCGTTTCATCCAGGCGGCCTTGCCACACACGGCCCCCACCGGGAACCCACCGCCCAGCGTTTTACCGTAGGTCACGATATCGGCGTGGACATCAAAATACGCCTGGGCACCGCCCGGGCATAAACGGAAACCGACAAACACTTCGTCAAAAATAAGCGCAATCCCCGCATCGGTACACACCTGACGCAAACGCCGCAACCACTGCGCATAGGCAACACGGTCGAACTGCGCACGCCGTGCGCTGCTGACGAGAGACGAGTCGCCCGGTGCGCTGACGTTCGGGTGCAAGGCTTGCAAGGGGTTGACCAGCACACAGGCGATGTCGCGTCGTGTAGCCAGCACTTTGAGGGCAGCCTCACTCATATCGGCCAGGGTGTAGGTGTAGGGCTCGTTGTTGGGGTTACCGATGCCGGGCTGCACATCGCCCCACCAGCCATGATAGGCACCGCAAAAGCGCACCACATGGGTTTTGCCCGTGTGGTAGCGGGCCAGGCGAACGGCCTGCATCACCGCTTCGGTGCCCGACATGTGAAAGGAGACTTCGTCCATGCCGGAGATGCTCAACAAGCGTTTGACGTTGTCAGCCACCACGGGGTGGTACTGACCCAGCACGGGGCCGAGCGGCTCAGCCACGTCCACCGCATGGCGAATCGCCTGTTTGTAAAAATCATATCCCAGGACATTGACGCCATAGGAGCCGGTTAAGTCCAGATACTCGTTCCCGTCCAGATCCGTGAGCCACACATGGGCCGAGCGACTCATAAAGCTCGACATGCGCAGGTGCCTGCGAACCAGATCGCGGTACTGAAACGGCACGCGGTACATGTCTACAAACGCCATGTCTGATACGCCGGGTTTGGTTTGATCGGATAAGTCCAGCGATTGGCGAGACCGGCTCTGGAGCTGGTTGGCCAGCGCAAAGAACCCCAGTTTGCGGCGCGTGGCGATGTCGGCGGGTGCGCCATCGGATGCAAAAAACTGCGTCTCGTCGTACCCGTAGTAAGGAATCAAACGGGCGATTCGTTTGGACCACTTGGAGTGCCCGTTCAGGGACCGGTGTTTGGCGCGGGACAACAGGAGACGCTGATAGATGCGGTCGAGGACTAAAAATGCCACCGGTACAGCGAGCCATGTGTACAACGGGGCGTCATAAATGAAGTTTAAGGTAGATGTATTCATGGAAACTATTGAAGCGCACTGAGGTAACACCTGTATGACATTCAGAACAATGGTCGGGCTGATCACACAGCATGAGGGACTTAATTTTGTGCTGACCAATCAAATTGCACGCAACACCATGACCCGGTTTATGGGCTGGTTCAGCCAATTGCGCCATCCCTTGGTCAAAAACGCGTCCATCCGGGTATGGCAGCTGTTTTGTGATCTGGATTTGTCAGAATCCAAACACACCGAATTTGCCAGCATGCACGAGTGTTTTATCCGGGAGCTCAAGCCTAGCGCGCGCCCCATCGACCCCGATCCAGCCGTGTTGGTCAGCCCATGTGACGGCATCGTAGGGGCCTTTGGGCAAATTCACCACGACACCTTGCTGCAGGCCAAGGGCTTTCCGTATACGCTCACCGAGCTGCTGGGCGATCGCCGCACCGACTTTGAAGGCGGCTGGTATGTCACGCTGCGCATCACCGCGGGGATGTACCACCGGTTTCATGCGCCCGCCGACTTGCGGGTTGACCACGTTAAATACATGTCCGGAGACACCTGGAATGTGAACCCGGTTGCACTCAAACGGGTTGACAAGCTGTTTTGCAAAAACGAACGGGCGGTGTTGAGCTGCACGCTGAGTGACGGCGTAGAGATTGCGCTGGTTCCGGTGGCCGCCGTGCTGGTGGCCAGCATCCGCTTGCACTGTGTTACCCCGCTGCTGAACCAGGCCTACACGGGGCCCATCGAACTGCCTTGCGACGCAGGCTATACCAAGGGGCAGGAGATGGGTTGGTTTGAGCATGGCTCGACGATCATTGTGCTGTGCCCACCGGGCGTTGAACCGTCCAACACGATCTCCGAGGGAGCCATCATCAAAATGGGCCACCCCTTGCTGGTGAAAAATGGCGCGGATGCTGCACACGGTGCTTAACAATTTGCTTATTTGACAAATAAGGCGCATCATGACGTACGAATTTCAAGCTTCGTCGTTTTTGTTAGTTCAGTCACCGTAAGTCTCGGCTCTCTTCTCGCACTACCTCCATCTTGATTTTCGCTTTTTCGGTTGGGCACAGCCCGGCCACATCAATATCTTTTAGAAAGCATCAATATGGCAAATGGTACAGTGAAGTGGTTCAACGACTCCAAAGGTTTTGGCTTCATTTCTCAGGAAAACGGCGGTCCAGATCTGTTCGCACACTTCTCGGCAATTCAGAGCAGCGGTTTTAAAACCCTGCAAGAAGGCCAGCGCGTCAGCTTTGACATCACCCAGGGCCCCAAGGGTCAGCAAGCGTCTAACATCCGCGCGGCAGAGTAAGCGCTTCCATGGCTAAGGAAGCACTGATCGAAATGCAGGGGGTGGTGTTGGAAATACTGCCCGATGCTCGGTTTCGGGTTGCTTTGGAAAATGGGCACAATCTGGTGGCCTACACCGGCGGCAAAATGCGGAAAAACAATATCCGCGTATTGGCTGGCGACAAGGTCTCTGTTGAATTGTCCCCATACGACTTTAGCAAAGGGCGCGTGATTTTTCGACACATCGAAAACCGCGGTACAGGCCCCGCCCCGGCTCGTAGACGGTATTAAGCTTGAAAAAACCCACTTCGGTGGGTTTTTTTTCGCCCCAACCACACGGGGTTGCCGGCGGGTGTAGTATGTTGGCTCAAGTCGTTGCAAGCTGAGTCCACCTTGTTTGAAAAATACGCGTCAAAACACCTTGTTGTCACCTGCGGTATCTTGTTATGTGTCTCCGTGCTGGCCTGCCTGGCCCTTCGTCTGGGTGCGGTACTGCTGATCACCCTGGCCCTTCTGGCGGTGGCCGACAAAGTCAAACACCTGCTGATCCGCCAAACCAATTGGTCTGTCCGATGCATCGCGCTGGTCTGTGTGCTGGTCGCTCTGCTGATGCTGGCCGCGTTTATTTGTCTGGCCTCGATGATGGTGCACTTTATCGCCAACCACGGGCAGGCGTTTTTACCTGAATTTTTTGAGCAATTGCGCAAAGCGGCCCGCAGCACCAGCATTGAGGCATTGCGCCCGCTGGCTGAAATTGGTGATGCCCAGCTGATCGACTATGCACGAAAATGGGCCATGGGACAGCTGTCGCTGTGGATGTCTGTGACCGGGAACAGCCTGCGGTTTTTGGGGCACATCTTTTTTGCGGGTCTGATCGCCATCAGCGCCATCATGATCACTCCCTCTCCCCGCAAAAACCCGGGCGGTTTGGCCGATGGCCTGGCCTACGAAGGCAACCGTTTTTTAAAGTGTTTTTCGCATCTGTTGACCGCCCAGTTGTATGTGGCCCTGTGGAATACCACCTGCACGGTGATGTATGTTTTTGTGGTGTTGCCGGCGCTGGGCATCAATATCCCCTTGCGTGAAGCCTTGGTGGTCACCACCTTTGTGATGAGCTTTATACCGGCGTTGGGCAACATTCTGGCCAATACGGTGATGGTGGTGTTGTGTTTGCAGTACCCACCGTGGGTGCTGGTGCTGTCGATGATTTACCTGATCGCCATTCACAAAATGGAATATCTGATCAACGCCAAAATTTTAAGCTCGGCGTATCAAGCCTGTGTTGCGGAGCTGTTGATTTGCATTGTGGTGGGCGAAACCCTGTTTGGGTTGACCGGGCTCATTCTGACCCCGGTGCTGTATCTGTACCTGAAGGATTTTCTGGACAGACAAGGGGTGTTATAACCCCCTGCCCCGCCCAGGCTGGCGTGTGGACAGAGCCGCGGCCTGTGACGGCCGCTTGAATCACGCGGCTGCCTTCACTCCGGCCTTCATGAACTCAGCCATCGATTGGCCAGCCGCGCGGGCAGCTGCGGGAGAGTTGTTCAGGTAGGCCAGCGCGTCCTCGGTGGAGCCTTCTTTGACCGGATCGTACCGTGGGCTGAAAAACGGCAATTGCTGGGCGGCCAACCACAGCGGGTGCGGCAACATGCCTGTTTTGCTGACCTTGGCCCACTCGCGCCACATCCACACGCTGAATACGCCAGGTTTTTTGTCTTTAAAACGCTCATCCTGACTCATGATGTGGGCTGCACCGTCCACCCACAGGCCAATCACCATCGGTACAACTATAGTCGAGAGGTAATAACGGGACAGGTAATCACCCCCCAGGTGTTTGTATAAATCAAACGCTACGCTGCGGTGTTCAATTTCTTCGGCACCGTGCCAGCGTATCAAATCGAGCAACACCGGGTCGGCGCCTGCCTCGTCCCAGTTTTTGTTCTCCAGCGCGTATTTGCCCAGCACACAGGTCATGTGTTCAATGGTGGCGATCAATCCCAGACGGATCAATAACCAGCGCTTTTCCAGAAACTTGGGCACCTCTTTGCCAAAGGGTTTGTCTGCCAGTACGGTGCCAAACAGCCAGTCCATTTTTTTGGTGTTGGTGTCGGTTTCGATAGCGTGGCTGTGCAGATAGTCCTCAATGGCGCCGCCGTGAGCGCGGGCGTGCATCGCTTCTTGACGGATAAACATCTGCACGTCTTCACGCAGCTTGGGATCGGTCACCAAGGGCAGCGCCTGATTGTAGAGGCGACAAAACCAAAACTCACCGGCCGGCAGAATCATGTTGATCTGGTTGATGAAATGACTCGCATACGGGTGGTCGGGAATCCAGTCCAGCGGTGTTTCGGACCAATCAAACTGCACTTTGCGAGGCACCAGGCTGCCTTCGGTATGAGACCCGTGGGTCGCCTTCTTTTTACTGAAAATCCCCAGTGGATTCATGTTCATGGTGTTGTCTCCTGCTATTTTTATTAAGGTGCTACATTCAAACGGGCCAGCCGCCGGGACAGGCCTGGCAAAACCCGTCCCAGCCAACGGCTGCCGACCGCTTCGGCCCCCACGAGTACCTCGTCCTTGTGATGCTCAACGGCATCCAGAATGGCATGCGCGATGGTCTGGGGTTTGAGGTTGCGGCGCTGATACAGCGAGCTGGCGTTTTGCCGCTTGTTGCTTTGCTCTTCGTCCGAGGTGCCAACAAATTGGGTGCGCTGCGTAATGCCGGTGTTGGACAAACCAGGGCAGATCGTGCTGACGTGAATCTTTTTGGAGGCCAGCTCACCCCGCAGGCAGTCGCTGAGCATCATGACCGCCGCCTTGGAGGTGTTGTAGGCCGACATGAAGCGCGAGGGCGTAAAGCCGCCCATCGAGGCCACGTTCACAATATGCCCGCCCTTGCCTTCCTTGAGCATTTGTTCGCCAAACAGGCGGGAGCCGCGAATCACGCCCCACAGGTTGATGTTCAGAACCCGCTCCCAGTCCTGGCCCGAGGGATCAAAAAACGAACCGGCAATACCCATGCC
>DAITMV010000169.1:0-6806 GCA_036834985.1 Burkholderiaceae bacterium
CTAAATATATGAATTTAAATAATAATAATATTTGTTGTTAAATTTTTATTTCAGTGAACACTTTTTGATTTTTTGTTTTTATTGGTGTTCACTGAATATGGATTTAGATCTGATTTTGAGGTGGTGTGCCTGTTCGCCGCGGTAAAACCCCTGTAATGTCGGTTCGGGTTGACCCTGCGCGCTACAGAACGCCTGTTGATCCATCAAATGGCTAATACACACTTTAAAGGAATACGATGAACATACGGTTTGACGGCCGCGTAGCCGTGGTGACGGGTGCCGGCAACGGTCTGGGGCGTGCGCATGCCTTGGGTTTGGCTGCCCGTGGTGCAAAGGTTGTGGTCAACGACTTGTCACAGGCTACAGCGCAGGCTGTGGCCGACGAGATTACCCAAGCGGGCGGGCAGGCCATCGCACTGGCCGCCAATGTAGCGGATGTTGAGCAGGTCAAACAAACCGTTGAGCACGTGATGACCACCTGGGGGCGAATTGATATTTTGGTCAATAACGCCGGGATATTGCGCGACAAAACCTTTGCCAAAATGGAAATGTCTGACTTCCAGCTGATTGTAGATGTGCATCTGATGGGCTCAGCCTATTTCTCCAAAGCCGTTTGGGACATCATGCGGGCCCAGCAATACGGTCGGATTGTGATGACCACCTCCACCTCAGGTATCTATGGCAACTTCGGGCAGTCCAACTATGCGGCGGCCAAGTCGGGTGTGGTGGGGTTGATGAATGTGCTGGCCATTGAAGGCATCAAAAACAATATTCATGTCAACAGCCTTGCGCCAACGGCCGCAACCGCCATGACGCAGGGGCTGTTGTCGCCTGAGGCACTGGCTCAACTGGCGCCTGAGTTGATCACCCCGGGTCTGTTGTATCTGGTCAGTGAACAGGCACCGAACGGCATCATCATGGGCGCCGGTGCAGGCTGCTTTACCGTCTCCAAAATGGTGGAAAGTGATGGTGTGTACTTTGATCCGAGCCATCTGACCCCCGAAGACATTGCCGCCCGGTTTGATGACATTTCAAATTTGCCAGAAACCAATACCCCCAAGACGGCCTTTGACCAAACCAGCAAATACATCAAAAAGGCCGGCTTTACGCTGGGCTAGTTGAGCAGGGGCCGTGTTAATGAATAAACAGGCCCCTGAGTGATCAGGCGTTTGGAGTCGGCAGCAGGATGTTTTGCAGCTCCTGGAAGGTCTCTCCGGTGTACACCGCCAAGCGTTGTAAATGCGGCAACGTGTCCCTGCATCCTACAAACCCAAAATTCAAGGTGTTGTTGTAGCTTTGGCAGGTGATGTTCAACGCCATGCCGTGGGCTGGGATAGACACTGGATAAGTGGCTTCCAGTTTAGCTCCCCGAAAGTACAGGGCATGGTCCGGGCCGGGCACATTGGAGATACACACATTGCAGGTGACAGGCACTTTGCTGCTTAAACCGGCCATGGCGCGCAACACCTGGATGCCCATGGGTGACATCAGCAAACCACTGTAAGCCATGATTTCACCGGAACTCATCGCCTGCATTTGCGATTTGCCACTGCGCGTGGAGGCGATGATGGCCTCCAGCCGTTCCTTGGGGTCAGCAATATTCGTGGCCAAGGAAGCCAGCATTGCGCCAACGGCGTTGCCGCCCCCCTGGTCTCCTTCCGGACGAATGTTCACCGGTAAAAATGCGATCAGCGGTTTGTCGGGCAGCTGATTCATTTCCTTTAAAAACTTCCGCAGGCCGCCAGCACACAAAGCCAGAATGATGTCGTTGAGCGTACCGCCGCTGGCGGTGGCCAGGGCTTTTAAGTCAGACACCATAAACTGTTGCGTGGCAAACCGGCGATTGCGGCCAATTGCGCCGTTCAAGACAGACTGTGGTGCGTGAAACGCGGAGATCAGGTCGGTACCCCCCTTGGCCAGGGATTTGGTCAGATTGCCAATCGCAGTCGATATTTTTTTGACCGAGCCCCACTGATTGGCCGCCTGGCTGGCAATATTCATGATCTTTTCAAGCAAGGCCTTGTCGGTGCGCGGCTTTTTAGTGCGCTCCGGTTGTGGTTGTCGAAAGAACAGCGGTTTGTGCTCGGTGGGGTCTTTGGACAAGCTGCGGCGCAGCATCTGCATGCCGGTGTAGCCATCGACCAGTGAGTGATGGATCTTGATGTACAAGGCAAAGCGTCCACCCTCCAGCCCCTCAATCACATGCATTTCCCATGGGGGGCGGCTAAAGTCCAGCGGATGGCTGTGCAGGCGTGACACCAGCACCCCCAGTTCACGTTCGTCACCTGGCGAGGGCAAGGCAGATCGCCGGACGTGATAATCCAGATCGAACTCGGTGTCCTCAACCCAGGCTTGCCCGGGGTGGGCCAGCAGCATTGGGTGTTTGAGTTTCATGTTCCATGGCGGGCAGATTTCTGCGCTTGAGCGTAGCTCTTCAAGCAACCCCAACATGAACGATTTGGCATCTTTTTTGGGAATGGAAAATGTCAGCAGGCTCGCCACATGCATCATGGTGTCGCGGGTTTCGGTGTACAGGAACAGTGAATCGAGTGGTGCTAGTTTTTGTTGTGTTGGCACGCTGATGTCTCCTCATCATGTTTGAGTGCGGTAACATCATTGTGCTAGAAGCAGGGGTGGTTTGTCTTTAGAGGTTTTAACACAGATGAAGCGTTTACTCGTTGTTTACCACTCCATGACCGGCGGCGCTTTGATGATGGCCCAGGCGCTGGCAGATGCCGCCACAGAAGAGCCTGAATTAGAGGTGTTGCTGTTGCATGCTGCACGTGCACAGACGACGGATGTGTTGGAGGCCGACGGCTATGTTTTTGTGACGCCGGAAACCCTCGGCTCGATGTCCGGCTTGATGAAAGACTTTTTCGACCGCACCTATTACCGGGTGATCGACCGGATCGCCGGGCGACCCTACGCAGTGCTGGTATGTGCCGGCAGCGATGGTGTTAATGCCGTGCGGCAAATCCAGCGCATCGTCACCGGCTGGCGGTTAAAGCCAATGACCGATCCCCTGATTGTATGCACCCATGCACAAACCGCAGAGGCTATTTTGCAGTCCAAGCTGATCGAGGCCGAAGACCTGCAGCGTTGCCGTGACATCGGACAGGCGTTTGCGGCAGGGCTGATCATGGGTATGTTTTAGGGTCGCGTCTTTTGAAACAATCAGTAACAAAATGCGAGCTGCAGCCACTCATCTCAATCACGATACGGTGAGCTGTTATGCTTGTGAGCGTCATCGTTTATTGTTCCGGGATGTTGCATGATCGTTCGGCCCAAACAACATTGGTTCTTGGCGCTGTTTAATTTACGGGGGTCTGTGCTTCCCAACATTGCGTCGCGTCTGATGCTCAATGCCCTGGGGTCCGTCCTTGCGATCGTCTCGTTGCCTTATTACGAACGTCTGGGCATACACCTGACCACGGCACCCTTTAGCCTGCTAGGTGTAGCGATTGCAATTTTTCTGGGATTTCGCACCAACACCAGCTATGCGCGTTTTAATGAAGCGAGGTGCCTGTGGGGCGGTCTGCTGGTTAAAGGGCGCAGCATCACGCGTCAATTAAAAAGTGTCTTGCCCACGCCAACTGATGCGCATCATCTGGCCCGATTGTTGATCGCATTTACCTGGGCCCTGAATCACCAGTTGCGCGGCACCGACGCCACGGCAGACCTTGCCAGATTATTGCCTGAGCCGATCCGAGCCCAGGTGCTGGATAGCCCGCTGTACGCCAACCGGATTGTGCTGATGATGGGCCAGTGGCTCGGCGCCCGCTATCGGGAGGGCGCCATCAGCGATGTGGTGTTTGTGGCATTGGATAAAAATCTGGATGAATTAACTCACATTCAAGGCGCTTGCGAGCGAATCGCCAACACCCCCATTCCATATGCCTATGATTTGATTTTAAAGCGGACGATTTATATGTTCTGCTCCATCCTTCCCTTTGCTCTGGTTGACGATTTGCGTTACCTCACACCCTTTGTCTCGGTATTTATTTCCTATACGTTTTTAGCGCTTGAGGCCGTCGCGCAGGAGATTGAAGATCCCTTTGGCAATGAGCCAAACGACCTGGCGTTAAACGCCATTTGCACGACGGTTGAGATTAATCTGCTGGAGATGATCGATGTAAGCCCACTCCCGGCACCGCTTTTACCCGACGCCCATTTTCAGTTGAGATAAATCGGGGCTGGGCGTTTGACGGGCCTGTTTCAGGAAAGGAATCGAATTGACCTCATCCAAATCGCTTGCGCAAGGAGCGCTGGGTTCCTTTGAATCCGCCATTATGGGTATTGCAGGCGCTGCGCCCGCCTTCAGCGTCGCTGTAACTACAGCAACGATTGTCGCCTCCGTCGGTGTGTTGTCGGTGGGCAGTATTTTTTACTGCGGGCTGATCATGTTTGGAATCATGCTTGCGTTTGTTCATCTGAGCAAAATCACGCCTCACGCAGGAGCGTCGTACGCATGGGTTGGTCACGTCTTTGGTAAAACATGGGGATTTTTTGCGGGGTGGGGGCTCTTGGTGGCCTCCACTTTTTTCATGGTGTCCGCGACTATTCCCGCCGCGACCTCAACACTTCTTATTGTGTTGCCCGATCAAGTAGAAAATACGAAGTGGGTTTCCGTCACCGCCGCGGTATGGCTGACGGTGGTGACGGTGGTTGTCACCAAAGGCATCAAGCACGCCAGCTATGCTCAAGTGATCTTAACGGCATTGGAAACGTTGGTGGTGATTGCACTGATGGTCGGTGCCTTTGTGCAGTACGGAGGGCACCCAGCCCATTCGCCATCAATCATCTGGTTTTCCCCGTTTTCATTTACCCCTCAGTTATTCGCAACCGGCGCATTAACCGCCATCTTTTTTTATTGGGGCTGGGATGTCACCATGAACCTGAGCGAAGAGTCCCGGGCCGACGATTCGACCTCCAGTAACTCCGCCAGTCGCGGTGCCTTCTGGGCCATGATCAATTTGATGTTGTTTTTTGTATTGATGATGATGGTGGTGCTGATCGTTTTAAGTGATGCAGACATTGCCAAAGCCGACACCAATGTGCTGTACGCGGTCGCAAACAAGTTGTTCCCGTCTCCGTGGAATTACTTGGCCGTTCTTTCAACCGTGCTGAGTACCGTGGGTACGATTGAGACGCAGATACTGCAATTTAGCCGTAGCATGTTTGCCATGGCACGCGATCAAATGTTGCATCCACGTTACGCGGCCATTCACCCTGAATGGCAAACCCCGTGGGTTGCTACGGCAGTGATCTGGTGTCTGGGGGTTTTACTGCTGTTGACCTCATCGTTTATGCCATCGGTCCAAGCCATTTTAAACAGCTCAATTTTGTCGATAGGCTTTCATATCTGCTTTTACATGAGCCTGGCTGGTTTTGCCTGTGCCTGGCATTATCGGGGCAAGTTAAAAACCGGGTTGTACAACGCCACGTCCTATGTATTGTGGCCGCTGCTGGCGGCCCTATTCATGGTGTTTATCGCCCTCTACAGCATACCGACTTTTGATACCTTGACAAATATCTTGGGTATCGGAGGGCTCTTGATCGGTTTTATTCCCTTGTTGCTGGGGCGATGGAGGCAACCCGGTAAAGCCTAGGCAATGGTCTGCACAAGGCTAGATTGCCAATCTCCATCAAAACGCCTGCGAGCAATCAGTAGCGAATTTGCTCCTCAGAGGCGTTCACGCGCTCGTTGTGCGTGCTGATGAGTAGTCCGAAGGTCGGTGGAACGGTGAGAATCAAGTCCCCTGGTGTTTGCTCTGACGGCATGGGTACCCAGGTTCTGTTCTCAAAACGATGCTGTACCGCTTCTATAAAAACGGTCACAGCTTCCCTGGCGGCCTCTGCCTCGGTAGAAAAAAAATCCCGGGCCCCAACAAGATCCGGAAACTTCAGTTCAAACTCTCCAGAACGGGTGGCCTTGATTTGGTAGCGGTATTTAAATTGCATGGTGTGATCCTTCCTCCCTGACAAAACTGGCTCAGTGTAAGGGGGGATTGATGACCAAATGACGTAACGCGTCCATACCGAACAAAAGTTTGCAAAAATCGCCCCGCTGTCCAATCAGCGGGTTGTTCGGCTCAGTGTGCTGCGGCAGGAGCTGGATCATCGGACGCATGGTCCACGGTGTAAACCCATGTGGCCCCCACCCGTTTTGCAACTTCGGTGTATCGCCCTGTGGCGGTGACAGGATTGCCGCCCGCTTTAGGCACAACGGTGAGCTGGTAAGTGCCCCAGGCCACCGATTTATTTCCGATGGTCTCACTGCCGATCTCTTTTATCTCGGCATCTTTGACGGTGTAGGCAGCAAAATAACCTTCGTAGGCCGCGCGAATCTCCTTGCTACCCGTGGCCAACGGTGCGCCGCTGACCCACACCACCGCGTTGTTGGCATAGCATTTAACCGCAGCTGCGACTTCTCCGGCCTTCATGGCTTTGACCCAAGCCGTATCCACGGTGCTGACACCGGATGGCGCAGCAAAGCTGGGTCCGACAACGATCGATAACAAACCAGCCAACGCAACCCTACGAAATTGATTCATGCCGAACTTTCTGGTTAAGTTTTAGAAGTGACGCACGCTAAAAGTACATCTGTTGTGCATCGGATGGCAAGGTGGGCGGCGGGGGGGGGGTTCGTGCGAGTTATGTCGAGTTTTGTGTCTGTAGTGGCTACTAGGTGGCTATCGGAACGCTGAAAAGCAAAAAGCCCAACTCCGAAGAATTGGGCCAGTCACTGTGTTTGGTTGCGGGGGCAGGATTTGAACCTACGACCTTCGGGTTATGAGCCCGACGAG
>DAITMV010000170.1:0-6738 GCA_036834985.1 Burkholderiaceae bacterium
CCCCCATCCGCAGCCGAATTTCATCAGCCTCATTCCCGGTCTCGCGTGCGCGTTCCTCAATCAAGGCCTTGGCCTGGGGATGCAACACCAGCGGGAGCCCCAATGCCTGGGCAGCCGCTTGCCGTGTATGGTCATCGGGTGTTGATCCAATACCACCACAGCTGAACACAATGTCATCCGACGCAAAGGTCCGCTGCAGGGTATCCACAATCTGTTGTCGGGTGTCACCGATGATCTGGCACCACGACAGCTTAAGCCCTCGGGCAGCCAGTCGCTCGATGACAGCCGTCAGATGTTTGTCCTGCCGACGCCCGGACAAGATTTCATCACCAACGATGATCAGACCGATACGATTCATGCGCGAATCTCGCGAAGTTTTGCAAAGTAAAAGTAGGTGAACGCCAAGGCCGAAAACACAGGCACCACCAAAAAGAACGGCGGAATCACGCTCAAAATGGCACACGCCAGACCGATCAGCCAGGCTCCGCGACTGTTCTCACGGTACAGGCGCTTGAACTCCTCACGGCTTGCATGGGCCGCCAGACTGTCAAAACTCATCACCGCTACCAAGAGATAGGCCGTCCATACAAACGGTAGAAAAAAACCGACACCAGGAATCAGCCACAGAGGCAAGGTAATCACCCAGCCGATTACAAATACTACTGTCGCTTTGAGTGCAATCCAGACGGTGTGCAGCATTGAGGCATTCCCGCGACGCTCCAATCCCTCAAACCCTCGGCTTTGTACGTGCGCCACCACAAAGGGCATGACCACAATACTGGCCAATGCCACCGCAGTACTTGCCACCAACGGCCACAAAATCACAAACACGACAAAAGGCACGATCAGCGGCTTAACCCAGGTACCGAGGATGTCGCTGGCTGAATTAACAACCTCCGGGACTTGCCCATCGGCCATGATCCATTGATGCGCCCAGTGCAACAACGGATCGACAGCAAACCAGGTGAGTGCGGTCCAAATGGCGATCGCCCCCACCAGTGGTAATAGGGTCAGGAGCAACATCCGAGGATGAAACGCTGACAAAATGGCGCGTCCAAGCGCACCGAGAGCATCAGTCATGAAGTAGCTTTCAGAGTGAAAAGTCGTTTTATCCCCAACCACTGCTGTGACCAGAATCCGTCACCATAGTGACGCCCTTTCAACTGATCGGATACGCCAGTAGGCTCATACCGTACCGACCAGTCAGCCGTGCCGAACATCCAGTCCCAGATCGGGAATAACACGGCGAAGTTACATCCACGACGGGCCCCCTCATGACCCGTACCCACCGCGTGGTGCAAACGATGGAAAAACGGGCTGACCAGGATTCGATCACCAATCGCACCAAAACTCAGGCGTACATTGCCGTGCTGCAAGCTTTGCAGAATTTGGGAAAAGGCAATCAGCCACAGAAATTGGCCAGGCGGTACGCCGATGATCAAAGCGGCCATGGCCATGATGCCGTCCCGCGCAAAATCATCCACAAGGTGGTTGCGGTTATCGCTCCACACGGTCATGTGCTGCTGGCTATGGTGCAGGCTGTGCAAGGCCCACCATCGGTTCGAGGCATGCTGCGCGCGGTGAATCCAGTAATCAAAAAAATCCAGTGCGATCAGGTAGGTCAAAAACCCAAGCACCGGGTACTGATTCAGCAAGGGGAACCAGTTCTCAAGATTAGGGCGATCAATCCCTATCAGCCGCAGATGGCCTTCAAGCGCATCAAACAGCGGCACCACCGTAAAAAACACCACCAGGGAAAACAGACCGAGACGATGAATCAGTGTGTAAATCATGTCCACCCGGATGGAACGGATGCGCTCGGCCCATTGTGCCGACTGGCGGGTGATGCGCTGGACGGGATTGAGACGTTCAATCGTCAATGCCAACAATGCGATTAAACCGATTTGCAGTACACCGACGATAAACCATTCGCAGGCATCAAAGGCCGTCTCAACATATTCCATCATGCCAAGGTTGTACATCGCCGGTTCAACGAGATTTTCAAACAAAAGCGTTTGCAACTGTGCCAGGAGATCCATCATGGGCGTTCACGCAGGGTTCTGAAACAATAACCTTTATTTTGCAGGCCGATCACAATATCGCGCAGCGCCGGGAAAAATACTTCCTGCCGGGACCAGATGCCCAGATGCGCCACCAAAATGTCACCCGGCTTGATGGTACGCAACGCACGCTCGGTCAGCATCGAGTTGGGGTATTGTGTGGAGTTCAACTCATCTCCCAAAAAGCCCGCGGGATCCCAACCCACGTGTTTAAAGCCGCACGCCTGAGCCGCTGCCAGCGCGTCAAGGGTATAACGACCACCCGGCGCGCGCCAGAGGGGGTCCAAGGCTTGGCCTGTCATGGCTTTAAAGCGTTTGTTGACCGCTTGCAACTCATCACAAAACTGCGCAGAAGTTAATGTAAGTGATCGCCCGGCATCGACCCCAAACTGCGGTTTATAAGCAATCTGATGACTGGCTGCCGGGCCAATTTTGCCGTGTCGCAAGGTATGCGAGCCGAACGCATGACCCTCGGCCGCCAGCGACTTCCAGTAAGGTGCCCAGGCGTCATCCAGCGAATAATCACCCCGAATGGTTTTTTCACTGGCTAAAAAGAAAGTCGCCTTGATATGACGCTCGCGCAGCAAATCCGCGATCAGCACCGCATCACGCATGCTGCCGGTATCAAGCGTCAGGTACACCGGTTTACAGACGTACTCCTGATCATGTATGGCCTGGGCCAGTACCTGTCCTGTCAATGCCAGTCCAAGCAGGGCGACCCATCGAATCATGCCTCGCATCGCCTGGGTCCTCAGGACACGCTGGCCCGTTTATGAAAATAGATGCCATGGGGTGAACGCCCCACCGGAATCACCTGCACAACCACCCGCTTGTCCAGATCGATCACGTTGACCTGCTTTTTCCAGCGCGAAGTAACCCACATGGTTTTGCCGTCTTCGGACACCTCCATGCAGTCAGGCCCACCATCGATCTTGATTTGATCCACAACTTTGAGGGTATTCAGATCAAGAACCGTCACTTGATTGCTCACACGGTTTGAGACCAGCACATGTCGTTTGTCGCCCATGGCGCGGAAGTTATGAGCGCCCTTACCGGTGACCACTTGACCCACGGATTTCTGCTCCTTGATGTCAATCACCTCGACATAGTCTTTACCCATGATGCCCACCAGCAGGTGTTTTTGATCAGGGGTGACCATAATGCCAGCCGGCTGGGATCCAACCTTCATTTGCCAGGCAATGGTTTGAGTGGCCAGGTCAATCGCTGCGATTTTGTCGGTCCCCTGCAAGGTGACAAAGACCCATTTACTGTCGTTGGTAAACGCCATATGGCTGGGCATCTTGGGCGCCGGTAACCGCTTGGCCAGTTTGAACTGCTGGCCATCGTAATGGTAAAGGTCAATACGATCCAGGCGCAGCGAGTTAGACACAAACCAACGCTGATCGGGGGAAAATCCAATCTGATAAGGGTCTGCGATGTCGGGGATACGCTTTTGTAACTGACCGGTGACCGGATCCAGGACAACCAGATCGTTACCCGCCGCATTGGCCACAATCAGTGATTTGTTATCAGGAGTAGGCATCAGGTGATGCGGCTCTTTGCCCACAGCAAATCGGGAAACTTCCTGCCCTGTCGTGATATCGACGAGGCTGACCGTGGCATCAGCCGAGTTCAGAATAACCAGTTTAGGCTGCACCGCAGGCGCGGATTTGCCAGCCGGCAACACCGGGGCTGAACTGGCCACAGGACTAGATTTAGCGGCGACGCCTTGGGGTGTTGTATTGACCGGTGAGGCCGCTTGAACGCTACTGACCAGGGACAGGGCAATGGCCAGCCAACTGGCCGTTTGAATGGGTGCTGCTAAAAACGTGCGGATCATGGAAGTCTGTTTCTTATGGGTTCGTTCAACAAGGCAGTGTGTATAAAAACGCCCGGTTTGTTCACTGCAATCAATAACAACATTATCTCACTCTTATCAGGCCAATGCCTCGCTGCCGGGGATTATCGGCGGGTCAGGGTCTCCCACGCTTTTTGCAACCGCTTGACTGAGACTGGCATCGGGGTCTTCAGTTCCTGTGCAAACAGGGACACACGAAGTTCCTGTAATTGCCATGCAAATTCATCCAGACTAGGATCACTGCGCCCTTTAAGTTGTGAGGTTTCTTTTTGCCAGTTGTTCTGCAGGGTTTGCAAGTCCTTGAGCCGCTCAGCATCCATCGCCGGGTTATTGCGCACCCGATCCAGGCGCATCACGATGGCTTTAAAGTACCGAGGATAGTGCGCCAGTTGGGCCCATGGCTTTTGTAACAAAAACTGCTTGGGCAGGAGCCACTTGCATTGCGCCTCGACGTCGCTGGAGACAGCGGGAAACGCCTTGGCCAGCGGCTGGAGTTTTTTCTGGACGTTGGCCCATTCGGTCAGCACCGTCAGCGTAATGCGCCCTACTTCATTGGAAATCAGTCCCAAGCGGGCCTTGGCATCTTTGACGCGATTTTCAAACTGGGATTTATCCACTGGTAGGGGCAACGCCAGGCAACTGCGCTGCAAGGTCAGTCCGATCCATTGGGCCTTCAGTTCGTCTGCACTGCCCAAGGGCATGTACAACATGGCGCACTTTTGAAAATCGGGCAGATTTTTTTCAATGAATTTGAGTTGCTCTTTAAGGGCAATCGAAAACAAACGCCGCAAACCGGCTTCGTGGGCCGCCTGTGCAGCTTCCTGCTCGTCGAATACGTCAATCCGGCAGGCATCACCCGTATCGACCAAAGCCGGGTAACCCACCAGGGTTTGGCCTTTGCGCTTGACCTCCAGCAACTCGGGCAATGGCTCGAACGACCAACTGGTGTATTCCTCATCTTCCACCAGCGAGGCGGCCTGCGCGGTGGACTGAAAACTCGCTTGTGCCTCTTTACCCCATTGCGCACGCAACTTGGGAAGGCTGCGCTGCATGTCCACCTGTCGGCCATGCTCGTCGATGAGTTTGAAATTCATGAACAGGTGAGCAGGCAAGGTTTCCAGACGAAAATCCGACACGCTGGGCCGAGCCGGGGTGTGGGCGCTGACATCGTCACGCAGGGATTCGACCAGCGGTTCGGTATGGCACTGCGGGTCGCTGTGCCGCTCACAAAATTGCGCCGCGTAATCGGGTAAGGGCACACAATGCCGGCGCAGCTTCTGGGGCAGGCTCTTGAGCAATAACAAAACCTTTTCCTTGAGCATGCCGGGCACCAGCCACTCACACCGCGTTGCATCCACCTGGTTGAGCGAAATCATGGGAATCGTGAGTGTGGCCCCATCGCGCGGGCTGCCAGGCTCAAAGTGATAGGACATCGCCATGCTGACGTGATGGTGGCTTATGGCCTTGGGATACAGGTCGGTGGTCACGCCCCCTGCTTCTTTGCGCATCAACTCGTCGCGCGACAAAAAGAGCAAAGTGGGTTGGGCTGTGGAAGACTCCTGCCACCAACGCTCCAGACCCGCGCCGTTACAGACGTCCTGCGGAATATGCTGATCGTAGAATGAGAACATGAGCTGTTCATCGACCAGAATATCCTGTCGGCGAGACTTGTGTTCCAAGGCCTCGACTTCAGCCACCAACCGTTGATTGTGCACAAAAAATGGACACTTGCTGTCCCATTGCCCTGCGACCAAACCCTCGCGGATAAACAACTCACGTGCGTGTTTGAGATCCACCCGCCCATAATGGACGCGACGGTGGGAGTACACCACTAGGCCATACAAGGTGGCACGTTCGTAGGCGGTCACCTGCGCGGGCTTTTTTTCCCAGTGAGGGTCATGAAAGCTTTTCTTGAGCAGATGAGCACCCACGCGCTCTAACCACTCAGGTTCGATTTTGGCGATGGTGCGGCCAAACAGGCGGGAGGTCTCCACCAACTCGCCAGCCATTACCCAGCGCAAGGCTTTTTTTGCCAAGGCCGAGCCTGGGTGGATGTGAAACTTGATGCCCCGCGCGCCCACGTACACCTGTTCAGCTTCAGGTTTGAAGCCCACGTTGCCGAGTAGTCCGGTTAACAAGGCGGTGTGGATCGCCTCGTAATTGGCAGGTTCGGTGTTGACCCGCCAGCCCTGTTCACCGACCAGCGTCAGGAGCTGGCTGTGTACCTCTTTCCACTCACGCAGACGCAGCGGTGAGAGGAATTTTTCCTTCAGCGAGGTAAATAATTTGCGCTGCGACTTTTTGTGCTCAATCTGCGCTTCGTAGTAGGCCCACAGCTTGATGTAGGACATAAAATCGGAGCGATCATCGGCAAATTGCTTATGGGACTGGTCTGCTGCGTCTTGAGCGGCCATCGGTCGTTCGCGAGGGTCCTGCACCGACAGGCCGCTGGCAATTATCAACACCTCGGCCAGACAATCCCTTTCGCGGGCAGCCAATATCATCCGGGCTACGCGAGGGTCTGCAGGTAACTTGGCCAGCTGCTTGCCAATGGTCGTCAATTGACCTTGATCATCCACCGCATTTAACTCGGCCAGCAATTGCTGGCCGTCGGCAATCGCGCGGCCCATGGGGGCTTCAACAAAGGGGAAAGACTCAACTTCACCCAAGCCGAGCGACTTCATCCGCAAAATCACGCCTGCCAGCGATGAACGTAAGATTTCCGGATCGCTAAACCGTGGACGCGACTGAAAATCAATCTCGGCATACAGCCGAATGCAAATACCTGCAGCCACCCGACCACATCGCCCGGCCCGCTGA
>DAITMV010000171.1:0-6700 GCA_036834985.1 Burkholderiaceae bacterium
CTGCGGTAATCCGCGTTGATGCTGACGTACTCATGCGAAAAATCGCAGGTCCATACGGTGGTTGAAACCGCCCCACGGTTGAGCAACACCCGCACGGTGATGTCGGTCTGCTGCATCACGCGCTGACCTTGGGCTTCGGTGTAATCCGGGTGCCGCCCGCCATCCTTGGCCACCCAGACATCATCCAGATACAACTGCACACGTGATACGTCCAGATCATCAATACCGGCATACCCGATCGCGGCCAGAATCCGCCCCAAATTGGGATCCGAAGCAAAAAATGCAGTTTTGACCAAGGGCGAATGAGAAATCGCATACGCGACCTTCAGCGCTTCGGCCTCAGTGCCGGCCTGCTCAACCCGCACTGTGATAAATTTCGTAGCCCCTTCGCCATCACGAACAATGGCCTGCGCCAGTGTCTGTGCTACGTCCAGCATCGCCGCAAACAGTATGTTTGCATCAGCATCGCCGTCGCTGGTGATGGCGGCAGGTCCAGCCTGACCGGTCGCGATGATGACAAAGCTGTCGTTGGTGGAGGTGTCGCCATCCACCGTGACCCGGTTAAACGAGGCGTCGGCAATACGCGTGGTCCAGGCTTGCAGCAAGGAGGGGCTAATAGCCGCATCGGTTGCCACAAAACCCAGCATGGTGGCCATATTCGGCTTGATCATGCCCGCACCCTTGGATATGCCACTGATCGTGACGGTCTGCCCGCCCAGCGTGATCTGGCGGCTGCACACTTTGGGCAGGGTGTCGGTGGTCATGATCGCCTGCGCGGCATCGAGCCAGTTGGCCTGACCCAGTGCCGCTGTTGCGGCGGAAATACCGGGCAACAAGCGATCCATGGGCAAGCGCTCCAAAATGACGCCCGTTGAAAAGGGAAGCACCTGATCAGCCCGTACGCCCAACTCGCGGGCTACAGCGTCACAGGTGGTATTTGCGTCGGCCAGACCGGGTTCGCCCGTCCCGGCGTTGGCGCAACCGGTATTGATGACCAGGGCACGAATGCCCTGAGCGGCGGCCAGATGCGCACGGCACACCTGCACCGGCGCGGCACAAAAACGGTTTTGGGTAAACACACCCGCCACCGACGAACCTTCGGCGATGTTCACCAAGAGGACGTCTTTGCGGTTGGGCTTGCGAATGTGGGCCTGGGCAAAACCCAGATCCACCCCTTTGACAGGGAACAACGATGCAACATCAGGGACTACGAGATTGACTGCCATATCAGACTCCTGCGCAGCCCCTGCGGCATGTGCTTGCTGGCTACGCGTTATTAAACGCTATTGAACCTTAAGCCAGTTTACCGTGGCATTGTTTAAATTTTTTGCCGGATCCGCATGGGCAAGGATCGTTTCGCCCCACCTTCTCGCCATAACGGCGGGAGGGCTCAGCCTTGGACTCGTCATCCGGCTCGGGGGTCACGGGATTACCGTCAACATCATAGGCTTGGTCCGCATCGGCGTGCTGGTACTGCACGTTTTCCAGCTGCGCGGCCTGCGCTTCCAGTTGCTGTTCAGCCTGTGCAATCTGCTCTTGCGATTGAATGCGTACCGTCATCAGCACCTTGGTCACGTCGTCACGAATCACGTTGAGCAGGTTGGCAAACAGTTCAAACGCTTCACGCTTGTATTCCTGCTTGGGATTTTTCTGGGCATACCCGCGCAAATGAATACCTTGACGCAGATAGTCCAGGGACGCCAGATGCTCACGCCAGTGGTTGTCGATGTGTTGCAGCAAGAGCGAACGCTCAAAACCGGCAAACGACTCGCGTCCGACCATATCCACTTTAGCCTGGTAGGTAGACTCTACCGACTTGAGTACGCGGTCGAGCAACTCAGGAACCCCAAGGTGGGTGTCCTCAGAAATCCACTGGGTCAGCGGAGCCTCCACATGCCAGTCATTGCGCAGCAAGGTTTCCAGACCCGCAGCATCCCACTGCTCTTCCACCGAATCTTCGGGGATGTAAGCGTGGAACAACTCTACAAATACTCCTTGGCGCAGGCTGGCGATGACTTCGCCTACATCAGCCTGTTCGAGAATTTCATTACGCTGCTGATAAATGATCTTGCGCTGCTCGTTGGATACATCATCGTACTCGAGCAGCTGCTTGCGGATATCGAAGTTGCGGGCTTCCACCTTGCGTTGGGCCGACTCAATCGAGCGGCTTACAATCCCGGCCTCAATCGCCTCGCCTTCCGGCAGCTTTAAACGCTCCATGATGGCGCGTACCCGATCACCCGCAAAAATACGCAGGAGCTGGTCGTCCATCGACAGATAAAAGCGCGATGAGCCCGGATCGCCCTGGCGACCTGAACGGCCTCGCAGCTGGTTGTCGATACGACGTGATTCATGACGCTCACTGCCGATGATGTGCAGACCACCGGCCTTGATCACTTCATCGTGCTGCACTCTCCACTCGTCGCGCAGACGCTGGATTTTCAGGGCACGGTCGGATTCGGTCAGCGACCCGTCATGCTCAATTGCCTCGATGGTTTTTTCAATATTGCCACCCAGGACAATGTCGGTTCCCCGACCGGCCATATTGGTGGCAATCGTGATCATCTTGGGGCGTCCGGCCTGAGCCACGATGTCTGCTTCGCGAGCGTGCTGCTTGGCGTTCAAGACCTGATGCGGCAACTTTTGCTGGTTTAGCAGGTTCGAGAGCACCTCGGAATTTTCAATCGACGTCGTACCCACCAGCACAGGCTGGCCACGCTCATAACAATCACGGATATCCGCAATGATGGCGTTGTACTTCTCTGGCGCGCTCTTGTAAATCTTGTCTTGGGAGTCAATACGCTGCGCGGGGCGATGCGTCGGAATGACCACGGTCTCCAGACCGTAAATCTCCTGGAATTCATACGCTTCGGTGTCGGCCGTACCGGTCATGCCGGCCAGCTTGCCGTACATGCGGAAGTAATTCTGGAATGTGATGGAGGCCAGGGTCTGGTTCTCGGCTTGAATGGCCACACCTTCCTTAGCCTCTACAGCTTGGTGCAGACCGTCGGACCAGCGACGACCGGGCATCAGGCGCCCAGTGAACTCATCCACAATGATGAC
Organism: Burkholderiaceae bacterium; assembly: GCA_036834985.1. GTDB lineage: Bacteria > Pseudomonadota > Gammaproteobacteria > Burkholderiales > Burkholderiaceae_B > DAITMV01. The sequence continues at coordinate 3,064 of DAITMV010000171.1, forward strand.
TTCACCGTTTTGCACCACGTAATGCTGGTCGCGGTTAAACAGGTGATGGGATCGCAGAGCGGCCATCAGGTGATGCATCAGAGTGATATTGGCAGGGTCGTACAGGCTGGCGCCCTCGGCCAAGATACCCAGCCGGGTCAGAATCTGTTCGGCTTTTTCGTGGCCAGCCTCAGACAGGTGAATCTGGTTGGCTTTTTCATCCACATAAAAATCGCCATCGGGCTCGGGTTCCTGAGGCTTGGGCTCTTCTTTCATGCGATCGAGCAGGGTCGGGACCGCGTTCATGCGCATGTACAGTTCGGTATGGTCTTCTGCCTGACCCGAGATGATCAGCGGCGTACGCGCCTCGTCAATCAGGATCGAATCGACCTCGTCAACAATCGCAAACGACAGGCCACGCTGCACCCGCTCGGAAGCGGAATACACCATGTTGTCACGCAGATAGTCAAAACCAAATTCGTTGTTGGTACCGTACGTGATATCCGCGGCGTAAGCAATCTGCTTGGCGTCATGATCCATGCGACTGAGGTTGCAACCCACCGTCAAGCCCAGGAATTGGTACAACTTGCCCATCCACTCTGAATCGCGCTGGGCCAGGTAATCGTTCACGGTAATCACATGAACGCCCTTTCCACTGAGCGCATTCAGATAGGCAGGCAATGTGGCCATGAGGGTTTTACCCTCACCGGTTCGCATCTCGGCAATTTTGCCGCTATGCAAAGCCATGCCGCCGATCAGTTGAACATCGAAGTGCCGCATGCCATGCACACGTTTGCCTGCTTCGCGAACCACGGCAAACGCCTCGGGCAGGAGCTGGTCAAGCGTTTCACCACTGGCAACGCGTGCCTTGAACTCTTGGGTTTTGGCACGCAGCGCATCGTCAGACAATGCGGCGGTAGACGTTTCGAGCGCATTGATGGCGATGACGCCGGCGCGGTATTGTTTAAGCAGCCGGTCATTCCGGCTACCAAAAATCTTTTTGAGGACTTGAGCGATCATAGACACATAGCAATCAGCACTCCTTACGGAGCACATGAACCCCTCCTTGTGTGGAGAGCTTCTTAGGCTGGATTACGGACAGCTTCGAAGTGTAGCACGGACCTTCACCGTGCTTTTGCAGCAAGCCCTCTAATGCGCCACCAATCGTTGCAAAATGGGAGGTTATTGATCCGGGCTTCGGTCGTAAACGCCATTTAAAGCGGCTATTGTTGCAGGGCCGGGTCTAGGCATGCCGTTTTTGGCGAGGAAGTCAGCCGGGTTTTGGGGTACGTCCGCCACACGCACTTCGAAGTGCAGATGAGCCCCGGTGGAGCGACCCGTGGTGCCGATTTCGGCGATTTTTTGACCGCGCTTGACGACATCACCTTTTTTTGCGAGCAAGCGTGAGGCATGGGCATACCGGGTGATGATGCCGTTGCCATGATCAACTTCGATCATGTTGCCAAATTGGGGATGAAAGCTCGCCGTGACCACCAGCCCTCCAGCGGCCGCCAGAATCGGCGTGCCCACGGGCGCAATAAAGTCGACGCCTTCATGCATGGCCGATTTACCGGTGAACGGATCAATACGCCATCCAAAGCTCGATGACGAAAACCCGGCGTTACTGACCGGCGCTTCAGAAGGAATACGTGTTCGGGAGGACATGACGCGCTGCCACTCAGTGTCGAGCACGGCCAGGGAATCGCCACGGCGATCAATCTGCTTTTGCAGGCCATCGACCGATTGCTGCAGCTCCGTCAGGGACAATTCACGCGCCCCTTTAGGCAACATGGGGCCGCCCCGACCGGGAATTTCCTTGAAATTTAAATCCGCCGTCCCCACGCCCGAGGCCTTGGCCAGACGCTCACCCAAGGCGTCCAGACGCACCATCTGAGCCTGCAATTCACCCAGACGGACACCCACAGCCTGCAGATGCTGGCGCAAGGACTGGTCCTGATTGGCCACATGCACCACGGCAGCGCGCTCAATCCAGCCGCCAACGATGGGCCATTGTTGGCCATAATGGACGGCCGCCCATGAACCACCCAGCACCATGCCCAATAAAAGGAGCACGGCGACAGCCACTGCTGCGATAATATGATGCAGGTCGATCGAAACCGACTTTACCTGGCCCAAAGGGCCACGCATGAAGATGAGTTGCATTGACAACACCCTCAAATGTTATTGACTGAAGGCGGCTGGCTGGACCTATCCGGCTCTAACAAAGCTTTATCCGGACTCCCTTACTACTTATGTCTTTTTTTGCCAGCAAACCCAGTCGTGTTGCGCTCGATTGGTTATTAGCAGACCCTCTGTCGGGATCCGTCTTGGCCCGAGCCCAGCGCCTGCAGGAGTTGCAGCGCGATGTGGACCATTGGGCGAGTGAGCATCACTTTCGGTTGATGGTTGCTTCATATGATCAGCAACGAATCAAGGTGCTCACGTCACATCCGGCCATCTTGGCCAGGATTAGGCAGCAAATTCCGGGCCTGATTGCGTTTTTGCAGCACCGGGGATGGCAGGTTAACGCAATCGAACCGAAGGTTCAAGCCAAAGCGGTTCAGGTGCTTCCGGTCAGATACCCCAAAAACGCTATATTCAGCGCGGTGGCACGCAATGAATGGCGCAAACTGCAAGGCTCACTGACCAACGACGACCTCAAAAGGGCCACTCAAAAGCTGTGTGAACACCATGGCATTTCGAGCGATCCAGAGGGCGATTTAAATCGCTGATTTCATTCAGTTTCGCTATCCAATCAGGCCTGTCAGGCCATCGCCCAATCAGCACGAAACACTGCGGGAGTGTCCTGGACGCTCTGGAAAGAAACTATTTCGTAATTCTTCTCATCGGCCAGCAAGGCGCGTATAAGCTGGTTATTCAGGCCGTGCCCCGACCGGAAGGCACCATAGGCACCAATGATCGGATAGCCAATCACATACAGGTCGCCGATGGCATCCAGTATTTTATGTTTGACGAATTCGTCGTCGTACCGTAGCCCATCGGCATTGAGGATTCGGTACTCATCCATCACGATGGCATTGTCCATATTGCCGCCGCGGGCCAAGCCGATATTGCGCAAGGTCTCGACGTCTTGCATGAAGCCAAAGGTACGGGCCCGGGCAATGTCGCGGATATACGACACTTTGGCAAAGTCGATATCAAGCACCTGCCCTGTTTTATCAATCGCGGGGTGCCCAAAATCAATTTCAAAGCTCAATTTGAACCCGTCAAAGGGCGACAAACTGGCCCATTTGAGATGACGCCCTTCACCCTCCCGAATCTCAACTGCTTTTTTGACGCGAATGAATTTTTTAAGGGCAGGCTGCTCTTCCATCCCGGCCTGCTGCAGCAAAAAGATAAACGATGCCGCACTGCCATCCATGATGGGCACTTCAAGGGCATCCAGATCAACATACGCGTTGTCGATACCCAAGCCGTACAGGGCTGACATCAGATGCTCTACGGTCGAGACCTTGGCGCCGTCTTTTTCCAGTGTGGAGGCCATGCGGGTATCGCCCACTGCGTCGGCCCGAACTGGGATGTCCACCACAGGATCCATGTCGACCCGGCGAAACACAATGCCGGTGTCTGGTGCAGCCGGACGAATGGCAATCGTCACCCGCTTGCCGGAATGCAGTCCAATCCCTGTGGCTTTGAC
>DAITMV010000172.1:0-6693 GCA_036834985.1 Burkholderiaceae bacterium
GGCCCCTGCAGGGCGACTGGACATCGACTCAACCGGCTTGCTGGTGTTGACCCAGGATGGCCGGGTGGCCCGACATTTGATTGGCGAAGACTCACAGATTGAAAAAGAATATCTGGTACGGGTTGAGGGTCCGCCCATCAACGGCGGACTTGACCTGTTAAACCACGGTTTATCACTGGACGGTGCCCCACTCAAACCCGCTAAAGTGAGCTGGCAAAATGAGGATCAGCTTCGATTTGTCCTGCGGGAAGGCAAAAAGCGACAAATTCGCCGTATGTGCGAAATGGTCGGCTTGCATGTTGTAGGGCTCAAACGCATCCGGATTGGCAGCGTCACTCTGGGGCAACTTCCGTTGGGACAATGGCGCCTCTTAAGGACTGACGAACGGTTTTAGAAAGTGAACGTAAAATGCCCTTCCTGGCACTGTTATTGATATTGATTGCTGCGTTTGCGATTGCTCGCATGGCCTATCAAAAGGGACAACAGAGCGTTCAGCCAGGGCGACCCTCACAGCATCCTGCACCCTCATCGGCCACTCGCGCGCTTGTGCTCAGTGAACCGCCGGTGTGGGAAGCCAGCTTCAAAATGCTGGCTCATGATGTGGCCGACCTTCACACACACATCAAAACACACCAGGAACAAGCGGCGCACATCAAGCTGCAAAGTGAACAAAGCCTGGCGCATATCAATGACCTGATCTCCTCACACGCCCAACTGGCCGACGACGCGGACTCGGTACTCGACAAAGCCAGAGCAACCAGCCTGCACTGCTTTGATATCGTCAATCAATTTGCCAAAGTCAAAGATTCCTTTACGCTGATCGAGCAACAAACCCAGCGAACTGTGGACCAAATACAGACCTTGAGCAGTCCAGCAATTCGTGACCCTCTGGATTTATTGCATCGCCTCTTGCTGGAACAGGGTCAACAACAGGGCGAGCAAGCCTCCGAGCTATCTGCGCTGGAAAATGAAACGCATGTAGTACAACATGATGTGGCCCGGCTGATTCAATCGAGCCACAAAAACCAGCGGACAGCCTGGGAGCTGTTAGCCAGCGTTGAAGGCATGACACAACAAACGCTTAACGCCGTAGATGCCATGGAGCACTACAGCCAAACGGTACAACGCGCCCACGACCTGATTGCCACCATCGATCAGTTGCTCAAGCAGGCCACCGCATCGAACGACCCCAGCAAGCCCTCGAATCACCATGACTGACGATCTTCATTCTGACTTGGTGAATTACTGGCTCAGCAGCGAACACCACCATTACCTGCTGCTGGCGCTGGTCGACAGCCCAGAGGGAGAGGATCTGTTTTTGCTGGCAGCGAGCAAAGCCTTTCGGACGGAGCATACATTTCTGGCAGGCCACCGTTTACTGGGTCAGCGTTATGGCCATGCGATGTGTCAGACGCTGCTCCAATGTTTGCGGCATCGACACACCTGGATGGGTCACACCGACGCTTCCAACACCTTGCTGGCCGCCTGGCCTGTTGGTGATTACCTCGTAGTGTACGAAGCCGCACAAGAGGCCAAGGGCAAACGGATGTATCGCCCCCCCAGCCGAGGCGACGCTGATACCAACACCTCACGCATCCCGGTCAGTACCCCGTATACGCAAGAGCTGTTGATCGGTTTAAACAGCAAAGGCGCCATTCAGTACGTCTCTGAAGAAGTCCAGCACCTGTTGCAGCGACCTGCAGACCAAATTATCGGCATGAATATGGAGGCCCTGATTCATCATCGGGACATCGCGCATTTCAGGAACCTGATCAATGAAGCGCGCGCCAAACAAACCGCTGCACATGGCGAATTTCGTTTGCGTTTACCATCCGGCCCGATTTTTGTTTTTCAATGGACCATTGCCTATCACGGCCCGAACGCGCTGCTGATTGGGAAACAAAATGATCGCAATCTGGAAGCCGCGTTGGTCCGCAGCGAAGAACGTCTCAACCTGATTCTTGAAACCATTGAAGATGCGTTCTTGGCCGTCGACAGCGAATGGCGACTGTCATATGTCAATAAGAAGGGAGCTGCGTTGCTGGGCAAACCACCCGCATCCCTTCTTGGCCGATCACTGTGGGACTGTGCGCCGCAACTGCAGGAAACCGAAGCCTTTGTTGAATTTAACCGAGCGGTCAGCTCTCAAAAACCAACGATTTTTCATACGCAACTCGGTGAAGAAGACAAATGGTACCAAGGCAAGGCGTGCCCCAATCAGGAAGGGGTATCCATATTCTTCACAGACATCACCAGCATCAAAAAAAGTGAAGAACAAATGCGGCATCAGGCCTTGCATGATGCCCTGACCGGCTTACCCAACCGCTTAAGCATTACCGTAGACTTAAAGGAAATGATCCGCAAGGCACAGGGTAGCGAGCGTCGTGTTGGACTGCTGTTTATCGACCTGGACGGATTTAAGTCCGTGAACGATACGCTGGGGCATGATGCCGGAGACGAACTGCTCAAATGTGTCGCCAAGCGCATGCGCGATACCGTGCGACAGGTTGATGTGGTGGCCCGACTCAGCGGCGATGAATTCATCATTGCACTGAACAATGTGGTCAGTACCGACATAGCGTTTTCGATTGGTCGAAAAATTGTTGATACGCTGAGCCGTCAACCCTATGCCTTGGGTAAAGACAAAGTGTATATCGGAGCCTCCATCGGCGTGGCGGTATTCCCTGAAGACGCGGGCGATCCGGAGTCGCTGTTAAAGCACGCCGACATGGCGATGTATGACGCCAAACAGGCGGGCAAAAATACGGTGCGGGTATATAAGCAGCATATGTCCGCAGAACTCAGTGAACGGGTGGCGCTGGAGAACAGCTTGCGTGATGCCTTGGAACATCAGCGTATTTTTGTGCAGTACCAGCCCCGATTTAACAACCGGGGCCATATTGTGGGCATGGAAGCACTGGCGCGCCTGCGTGAAGAGGATGGCCAAATTATCTGGCCTTCACACTTTATCCCCGTCGCGGAAGAAACCGGCTTGATCACCACCTTGGGCGAACGCGTACTGAAGTTGGCCTGTATGGAAGTGGCCCGCTGGAACCGGCGTTTTCAATGCCAAGTGGGCGTATCAGTCAACGTATCAGGGTTGCAATTGCTGTCCGCAGAATTTGAACAGGTAGTCAATGAGGCCCTGACAGCCGCACAATTACCGGTCGAACTGCTGGAGCTTGAGCTGACCGAAACCACGCTGATGCAATCAGGCTCTGGCGCGATTGATCTGCTCAAAACCATCGAGTCCAAAGGTATCAAGGTCTCCGTGGATGATTTTGGTACGGGCTACTCGTCACTGTCCTTGTTACAACAACTGCCGGTTAGCATTCTTAAAATTGATGCGTCGTTTACCCGGGGGCTACCCGATGATCGAGCCACCACTGCGCTGGTCAAAGGTATTATCGCCATGGCGCAGGCGCTGGGCCTGAGCACGGTTGCCGAGGGTGTGGAAACCCAATCACAACACGATGCACTGATCGCCTTGGGTGTCGACGAACTGCAAGGCTATTATCTGGGTCGCCCCATCTCGTCCGAACAGATGCAGTTGCTGCTTGAACAAACATTCACTACGCTCATCAAACACTGACACACCATAACGCATTGTGACGCCACACGATGGATGCCACCAGGGACAATGCGATGACGCAGCCATTTAACCGCACCCATCCGCGCTCATCGATCCGGATATTCATCTGATGCAATAGCTTGCGTACATGGGAGGCTGCATCCAGAAACAACGTCGTCACCAGACCAAATACCATCATGACCAATAAGCCACCTGCCGCCGTACCCGCCATATAGCTGAGCAGCAAAGCTGCGGACAGCAAACCACAGGGCACGGCGCTCCAGAACAAGCCCATCGTTAAGGCACCGTACCAGCCGTGTTGCTTGTTGGTAGGCCTCATAAACGCGATCGGCCGGCTTGTAGTCAGCGCACCCCGCCACCGATCAGAGGGCAGGCGACCCGTCATCATCATCCACAACGCCAGTACGCCCATGAGCAATTGAGCCATGACCCACGCGGCATGTAAGGCCTTGAGATTTTGCATGTGCGCATAAAGATACCAACGCTCGGAACCGTACCCGATGACCGCCCCTGCAACAGAATAAGACATCAGCCGCGCGGCATAAAACACCATGCGTTGTCTAGGGGTTTGCAAGGTATTGATCAATAGACCACCGCACATGGCGCTGCAATGTACACCCCCAGTCAGCGCAAGGCCAATGGCAGAGACAACCAGTGCAACGGGCATCAAAGCATGCGGGAATAGCCGTGGCGTTCCCGTGTCTGTCGTATGAACCGGTCAAACACCATCGCAATCGCGCGCACCACATACCAGCCTGCTGCGGTCACTTCAATCGAGTCGGGATGGATCAATACCAACCCTTGTTCCTGCATCTGAGCCAACTCAATTAACTCCTGTTTAAAGTAGTCGCGAAAGCGAATCCAATGTGTTTGCTCGACATCTGAAAAACACACAAAACCCTGGCACATTAAACTCATGATGATCGAGCGTCGAATCAAATCGTCCGCGTCACACACATACCCCTTGAGAGTGGGCAACTGCCGGCGGGAAATTTTCTGATAATACTCATCAAGTGTCCGCTCGTTTTGTGCAAATACAGCCCCCACCTGACTAATCGCTGACACCCCGATCCCCATCAAATCACATTCTGGAAAATTCGTATAGCCTTGAAAGTTTCGATGTAAGCGCCCTTGTCGCTTCGCCACCGCCAGACTGTCTGAAGCCTTGGCAAAATGATCCATCCCGATATACACGTAACCGGCCTCGCACAACGTTTTAATCGCTAATTCCAGCAAGGCCGAGCGTTCAGCCCCAACCAACAGGTCTGCTTCGTTGATACGCCGCTGTTGCTTAAACCGTTCAGGCATGTGTGCGTAGGCATACAGCGCAATTCGATCTGGAGATAGCTCGATAACTGATTGCAATGTGGCCTCGAACGTCTGCCGGGTTTGCTCAGGTAAACCATACATCAGGTCAATATTGACCGAGGAAAATGCCAGCGCTCTGGCGGCAAGCATCAGATCCCGAACCTCCCGTGGAGACTGGATTCGGTGGATGGCTTTCTGTACCAGCGGGTTAAAATCCTGAACGCCAAAACTGAGGCGATTAAACCCCATCTCACGCAATCGGGCCAGACGGCCGGGGTCAACCGTCCGTGGATCCACTTCGATGGACCGCTCGGTATGCTCGACAAATTGAAAACTTTGCTCCAGCTTATACACCAGCGACTCAAGCTGATCATCGCTCAAAAACGTGGGGGTTCCACCGCCCAAATGCAATTGAACAATGGGGGATTGCCCTTTGAGCCGGTCTTTGAGCATGTCGATTTCGCTGAACAAGGCATGCAGATATGGGACCGACTTGTGCTTGGCCCGGGTCACAATCTTGTTGCAAGCGCAGTAGTAACACACCGATTCGCAAAAGGGGACGTGTACGTACAGGGATAAGGGGCGACGCAAGCCACCCACCTCTCTTGCATGCAATGCATCCTCATACACGGACGCATCCACCGCATCCACAAAGCGGTCTGCGGTAGGGTACGAGGTGTAACGAGGCCCAGGGCGATCCAACATACTTAACACCTGATAAGGAAAGGTGGAAGGAGTTACCGCGGTGGAGTTCATACCCAGCCTTACAAGGTGTATACAATGGCAAAATTGTCCGATTATTGGCATGCTCCTGTGTTGATCTGAATCAAAAAAGTGCATACTGCCTTTACCCACTGAATCATCGCGAACAAGTTCCCCGATACGCTATGGACGAAACGTCAACGGTCTACCCCATCACACCGGTTCACCCTCAGCTTAAAGTGGCGTGTTCCAGCTGCAATTTGCGTGACCTGTGTATGCCCATGGGTTTAAATGAGTCAGAATTCCAGCAGCTCGATGAGCTGGTGAGTCAGCGCCGGAGAATCAAAAAAGGGGATGCGTTGTTTCGCGTGGGCGATGCATTTACCTCAATATTTGCCGTACGCACCGGTACCTTCAAAACCCGGGTCACAACGCAGGACGGTCGCGATCAAGTCACAGGTTTTCAGATCACGGGCGAAATTCTGGGTCTGGACGGGATAGGCGCGGACCGACATATGTGTGATGCCATCGCACTGGAAAACTCCGAAGTGTGTGTCATCCCATATGACTCTCTGGATCACGTCTCCCAGCAGTTCCATAGCCTTCAGACCCATTTTCATCGCATCATGAGCCGCGAAATCATTCGTGACCACAGCATGATGCTGCTGCTGGGCAGCATGCGCGCCGAGGAGCGTCTGGCTGCCTTTCTGTTGAGTCTGTTGCAACGCCAGCAAATCAGGGGCTTCTCAGGCAAGGAGACCAACCTGCGCATGACCCGCGAGGAAATCGGCAGCTATCTGGGATTAAAACTGGAGACGGTCAGCCGCACCTTGTCCAAGCTGGCAGAAGACGGGCTGATCAGCGTCGAACAAAAGCACGTCACCATCACCAACCTCGATGCGCTCAAAGCGATCGTCAGCCACACCCAGCCCCGCTAGCTTTCCAGCTGATCGTCTATGGCCCAAATAGGCCATTTTCCGTATTAAATTTCGGGAAAACCCTTACGTCATTTTGCTTATAGTCGTATAAATTGGTGTAACAATCGCCCCTTTGTGAAAAAGGGTGACCTGTCACCATCATAACTATATATT
>DAITMV010000173.1:0-6523 GCA_036834985.1 Burkholderiaceae bacterium
CTGTTTCACAATCTCATTGTAGCCTTCCAGTTCCTTCCGCTCGGCTGCGGGAAGCCACTGGTCTCTCTGAAGGCGCGCAGTCAGATCTTGCCAGCGCACGGCCATTGCTGGCGGAAGTTCTGCGGGTGCCTCTGCAGCGGGCGTCTTGCTACCTTTCTTCTGTTGGGCATCAGCCGGCGAGATGAAGGCGTCGAGCAACCCCGCGTCCTTGGCGGCCGATGCACCCAACCCAGCGCCGAACGCCTTGATGGCCATCCCAGGCTTCCACGCCGCCTGCGCGCCGCGAACAGCAAGATTGGTGGCATTAGGGATGGAAGGTTCATTGTAAAAGTCGTATGCAGCGGGGATCACTTGGGCGCCAAGCATATCAGCGGCGAAGCGCTCGGAACCGCGTCCAGTTTCCTCAAACGCAGGCATGCGCTCCGCAATGGCCGCCCGCTCCATGTCGTTCAGTTCTGGATCGCGCCCGGCCATCGCCTTGCGCGCCGATGCGCGCTGTTCTCGGCGAGCGGTTTTGAACGCCAGATCATCAATGACGTTATCCACCTCGCCGCCATCGTAATAGCCAACCCTGCCGCCCTTGGCCCGCTTCTTGGCCTTGCGAGCCACAGACAGAGCGATCGCCACGGCCTGCTTAGGGTCTTTTCCGCTGGCAACTTCAGTCTTGATGTTCTTTTGAACAGATTGCCTGCTGGAACCATTGATGAGAGGCATAACCGCTCCACTTGATAATAAGTTAGGCCGTAGCCCCTTTAAAAATCACAAAGTTCAGAACGATAGCTTCGGACAACGACCCACCGGACAGGTTGGACACCGTAATTGCAAAGCTACCCGCTGCCACGCTGTTGGCATTGACGTTGTAAGCCCCTGCCGTGCCAGCAGAGGCATGGACCGCATAAGGCACGTCAGCGGATGCCACGGCGGAATTTGTCACCGTGAACGTCACCTCGGACCCAGCACCCAATGCCGCATTGTTCATGGTGATCTGTCCAGCCACCTTGTTCATCGTGACGCCAGTGCTTTTGCTGGTGGCCTGGGTCACAGTTCCGCCAGCCCCAGTGGCATAGCCCATCCCAGCAGTTGGGCTTGAGCTAGTGACACTGCCTGTGGCAGCAATTGTCCCCGTATTGGAAAGAGCTTGCAGAATCTGGCCAAGGATCTGATTCGTCTGCGATCCATTGGTAACAATGTTACCAAGGATACCGCCAAGCAGTTCGTCAGCCATGGTTCGTCCTCACGCCATGATCTCAGATATTTCGAGGCGGCTATAGAGAACACCACCCATCAATCGAGCGGCGCTGGTCCCGTTCAAAGTGCAAACCACGCCAGCAAGCTGGCTTCCTGTGCGGATCTTGAACGTCGTCGACGATGACGTGGCAGCTCGCAAATTGTAGGAAAGGACGTGAACCATGGGCGTATTTGCCACAGCCTCCGTTACCATCACAGCAGCCAATGCACTTGCAGTGGAATCCTGAAACAGAGCAGTAATTCCGTTTTGGATCGTGTCGAACGCGTAGTTGCCATTGTACTTGATGTAGAGCCTGTTGGCCGGCGACGTTGGGGTCACAGCAAGAGAGAAGAACTGCGTCCCCTCCGTATTCTGCGGAATGGTGTCGTCGTTCGGGATCTGGCTCGTTCCGCTTGCGACAGCCGCGCTGGCGGACTCCTGAATCTGGACGGTATCACCGGGGCGCTTGATGCCGGGACCAAAGACTTGGATGATGTCGGGCGAGGCATTCCACGTTCCGGCCGTGGCAAGACCCGCCGTATATTCGCAGTACCCAAGGATGCGATACGCCTTGGATGTCACCGCAGTGCCCGTGTAAACCACACCAGCACTATCAGCACCACCGGACCCGCCTTCAGCAGACGACGATAGCAACTGATACTCGGCAAGCGGGAATATGCCAGCGGTCGTGAAACAGTTGATCACGCCCATGCGGAACGTGCTGCCGTCATTGAACCCGATGACCCAGAACCGGCCCGGCGTGGAATTAGAGAACCCCAGCGTCGATCCCGACGACACGACAATGGAAGTCGCCGCAGTGATTGCCAACCACGTCACAGTGCCAGTAGAGGCTGTCGCAGATCGGAACGGGATCAGGACCGGGCTTGTCGATGACGGATCGCTACCAGCCGCGTCCTTGATTGAAATCGTCAGAGCGTTTGCTGCTACGCTAGCGGCGAGGCTCATGTTGATGGGCAGATCAAAGCCGCTTGGAGGTGCTGTCGTCGAGATCGACAGCGTGCCCGTGCCGGTGATTGTTCCGCCCGTAAGGCCAAACCCACTAACAACGGATGTCACACCAGCACCCACCTGCCGACAGCCGTTCGTGGCGTCGATCATGATGAGGTACTTGGAGCCGTTCGCAATGGTGACGGCACTACCAACGCCATTTGTAAACGTAACAGCGAATGAGCCCGTGCACTGGCTATCGACAATCGTCATGCCGACGCACGACGTTGTGATCTGAACGGCTCCGGTCAGCGTCCCCGTAAGAACGAGATTAAGGGCTTGGCTTTCTGTTGCGCTCAGCGTGACATTGACGTTGGTCAGGCTCTTGGTGACGAGGCCGCCAAGGTTGTTATCAACGATGGTAAACACGTCGGTGTTGAGTGTGGAACCCCACGTGCCGGAATTGCTGCCGGTAGCTTGGAGATTGTAGCCCTTGTTTGGGGATGTCGCCATGTCTCAGTTCCTCACAGCCGCCCGTCAGGCGCCGCCCTCATCCTGATTGCGCCGACACGCCACCAACTGCCAACATCGGAACTTTCGACCCGAACGGACATGAGCCTGCCGCGAATGCGCGGGTTCAAATACCGTGTTGAACTGTTGAACGTGTACGGGCCATGGGTCTGCGCATCGCCGCCCGTGTAATAATACGACGTGAATGTGATCTGGATCGTAGCCGCCGACGACGCCCCACTGGCCGTCTCAAACTTCATGTCCGGCAGAACCCAGTCCACAAACATGATGTCTTGGGTCTCGGATATGTTATAAAGACCAGATTCAAAATACGCGTTGATAGGCTGGCCATCAGCGTCGTTGCTGGTCTCGTGCTCGTAGATCAGACCCGTTGATGCGGCGGCGATCGGCATCCCCAGCAAAGACTGATCAATCCCGCATGTGCGCCCAAGCGGGAATGAAGTCCACACGTTCTCGCGAACGTTGTAGACCGCCACAGCATCGGGCTCGGTCGCGTTAGTCGAAGATCGTGGATAGCAGAACCAGACTTCGTTGAAAGGCGTGTTGGACCAAACCCAGCACTTATGCTGGTAGGTCTCATTCAAATCCTGAAATACGTTGTCCCAAACCGTGCACGGGATGACCTGGGGCTGACCAGATCCAGTCACCCAGAAGTTGGATGCGCTCATCCAATACACTTGGGAACCTTGCCGCGTGGCTGCGTGCTTCCCGATGAGGCCGCAGTTTGAACCAATCTTCTGGAACCCCCAGACGCCGGCCGCCAACGATCCCAGATAGTTCATCGACCACATATCGGTGTCGGTCCACAGCAACTCTTGCTGAGGGACACTCATACCACCGATGATCTTGGACCCTTGCGGAAGGCGCCTGGAACCCGCTTGGCTTGTGGTCGACACCGCAAAGTCCGTGTAATCACCTTGCGCAGACCATTGGACCAACAACGGATCTTGATCTACTCCAATGGTGTGCGTCTCTGTCGACCCGTAACAAATCAGCATTTGCGTTTGATTGGAAACGAAAGCGCCGGTATTGTAGATGGGAGCACCCGAGACAAGCTGGGCGTTTTGGTAGCCCGTGTTTGGTGTCCAGGCGTAAATTCCACCGCCATCAGGGCAGGCTAGCAATGTCTGCCCCCAATTGTCTAGGGTCCAGTCCGTTGCCGTGATTGCTGTCCCTGTTTGCTTCGACGTAGCGACGCCAGTGCCATATCCACCTGAGCCGTACGTCCCAAGGCCATACCCAGCGGACGTGGCGACCGGGCCAATGGCGATGTAGTAGGTCAGCCGTGCGCTTCCAGCGTTCATTGACCCGCTGGTGGTGGATGATGCTGTCGTGTTAGCCGTGATCGTAAAGATATTGGCACTGGTGATGGATGTGACGGTGTAAGTTCCGCTTATGGTTATTCCACCCACCGTCGTGGAAACCCCAAACGCCACGGTGTCGTAAACCGAAAGGCCATGCGCCGTAAGTGTTACGGAAACCGTAGCTGAACCTGACGTGACATCAAACAGGGGAACAGCGCCGCTATTAGCAACCGTGCTTGTGGCGACCGTTGCAGCAGTGATCTGATACGTCGTGGTGCCAGTCACCAGAATGATCGGATACACACCCGACAGAATTAGCCCACCTATGGAGACCGGCGTCAAAAACTCGATGCTGTCGAATGTGGTGACGTTGGCGATGTTGAGATCATCGACGGTAACAGTCGCGGACCCAATCGTCGTTGAGAACTTAGGCGCAAAGTTTGAAGTAACAGTTTGCGGCGTGAGGTTGGTCAGAGACCCGCTGCTGATGGTCCCCAATAGCGTCGTCGTTCCAATTCCAAGGTACTTGTTGTCGTTGAGATCCTGCCACGCGCTCAGGCACTTTGGAATTCCGCCAACCGCAGACGGATAGTAAGCTGTCCACCCACCCAGCTTTTCCGCTAGGCCACTGCGGAACCGAATGAGATTGGACACGGAATAGCCAGCCTCGTTCTGGGCTGGCGTCAACTCGGCGTTGACTCCAGGCCTCAGTCTCAAGGTGGTCATGGGCATCGTGAATGTCTCAATCTAATCAGCGCCAGCCATCATGGGGCGGCACACCGAAATGGAATGTCACGCCGTCAGACCGCACCCATGCTGATCGGCATATCGTGCATCTGACATCAGCCACGGATGCGCGCGGATCGGGCTGCGGCTGTTGCCAGTTGGTAAAGTCGTCCGGCGACCGTAGATCGCCAGTATTGATGTCACGAGCTATGTCACAAATGGGATGGCCGGAACGAACGCAAGTGATGGTCTCGCCTTTGCGCGCCCACAACTCACCCACGCTGCGGCTGTGCCGTCTGTTCTAGCTGTTTAGAAGTCCAAGATGCTCCTGCGAACTTTTTTCGGCTCTCCCAAACATCAGCGGAGGCCCTGAGCATTTGGTATTGGTTCTCCCAGGACTGCGCTTGCTTCGGATCATCGCCTTGCGCAGAAAAATTCTTGAGATAGCCACTCATGAAGACCATACTGGCCGCGATAAACAGATCCGGCAGGTACAGGCTCAAGAACGTTGTCGTGTTTGTTGCGCTCAATGGCGTCGGGATAACTTTGCCGATGACCTCAACGGTATAGGAAGCGTCCGGCCAAGGCCCAAACAGGATGTTGCTCTGGTTGGCCACAAGCGATTGAGTCAAGTAGCAGAACATGGAGGGCACGGTTGCGCCGGTTGAACTTGGATAGATCAAATCAAGCACGTCGCGGCTGACTGGCGTGCACGGATTGCGCGTCCCAAGTTCTGCTGTCGTCGAGGCCGGCGTGATAATGTTGATGCCAGAGATGACCTGAAACGTCCCGATGGTCGTGGGAAGCGTAAAATTGCGGTTAGCGGTAGACGTGGCAGCGGAACTGTCGCGCACGTCTTCAGTAATAAGATCAAGTTCCCTGTATATCCGATTTTCCGCGTAATCGATCACGTTCGGCAGGATCGCGATGAAATCAGTGTTGGTCGTCGGGATCGCCGTTAGTGTCGATAGTGCCGTTTGATACGTTGTGTAGGTCAAGCTCAAAGCACGAGCGCCCTAAATGAAAACGCCCGACGACGCAGTGAGCGCAGCCGGGCGAATTGATCCGATTGTGGATTTACTTTTAACCGAAACGCGCGAAGTCTGCAACGGCAAACTACCATTTTTCGGATTGCGTCAAGATAAACCGGCGCGACCTGTTGTCGCATTAGTAGCCCCACCGCGCATTGTCGGTATAATCCGTAGGCGGGTTTTGCTCCATTACATTGGAACAGGCTCGGATATGCTTGATCTGATCGGCTAAGGCTTGGAGCGCTGTTGCTTCGGCTACTTCACCGGCTGTCAGTGTGCCCCCGCTTGCTTTTTTGTTTGTAAGTTCTGTAGCGCGCATCACCGCGTTGAGCTGTTTGACCAGACACCCGTCAAACGACGTTGCGCCTGTCACTGCGATAATCCGTCGTTGAGCTTCGGCACGAACGTCATCCGGCTTGACCGGAAAGAACACCACAACATTGGTGCCGTCCCAGTAGGTATCTCCCACACCCCGCTGCCCCATGCGTGGAACCAGCCACCAATCGGCGAGATTTCCCACGGCTGGACAATGAACATCGTCACCGTTGGGCAACCGGATCAGGGATGGGATAACTTGAAAGACGCCGTATTGATCGCCCCAGTAGCGAATTTCAGCCCCGGTGGAATCAATCAGCGAATAACCAATTTGCTGCATATCAGAGCCCCATCATGGCTAGATTGGTCCACACGGTACTTGCCGCTGGAGTGTACGTGAGAGCGATGATGCCTTGCGTCCCAACGCCACCGCTTGATCC
>DAITMV010000174.1:0-6459 GCA_036834985.1 Burkholderiaceae bacterium
GCCCAGGTCGGTATCGATGCGCTGGGCTACGAGCCTGAACAAAAGGCCATTTTGCTCGAGGCCATTGCCAAGCCCCACGGCATGGTGCTGGTCACCGGCCCCACCGGCAGCGGGAAAACGGTGTCACTGTACAGCTGTCTGAACCTGTTGAACAAACCAGGCGTCAATATCAGCACAGCCGAGGACCCCGCAGAAATCAACCTGCCGGGCGTCAATCAGGTCAACATCAACGACAAGGTGGGTTTAACATTCGCCACCGCGTTGCGGGCCTTCTTGCGTCAGGATCCCGACATCATCATGGTGGGTGAGGTGCGTGATCTGGAGACGGCTGACATCGCCATCAAAGCGGCGCAAACCGGCCACCTGGTGTTCTCAACCCTGCACACCAACGATGCCGCCGGTACCATTATTCGTCTCATCAATATGGGGGTGGCTCCGTTTAACATCGCCTCGTCATTACACCTGGTCACCGCCCAGCGATTGGTTCGCAAGCTCTGTCTGTGCAAGGAACCTGGCGATGTTCCCAAAGCGGCCTTGCTGGCTGCCGGATTCTCCGAAGCAGAGGCGAACGGCGATTGGTCACCCTATCGTGCGGTAGGCTGCAAGCGGTGCAATGGTACAGGATACAAAGGTCGCACCGGCATCTATGAAGTCATGCCCATTTCCGAAAACATCCAGCGGTTGATTGTCTCGGGGGCCAGTGCTCTGGACATCAAGACTCAAGCGCGTAAAGAAGGGGTCTACAGTTTGCGCGATGCGGGCTTAAAGAAAGTCAAAGCCGGTCTAACCAGTCTGGAGGAGGTTGTCAGTGCGACGCAAACCTGACGTTTTTGGAGCCTCGGATGGTCGCTACGACTCAACACGCAAAACTCGGCCGAACCCACGCCGAGAAAGACAACGCATATTCCTGGCAAGGCCAGGCCAAAAATGGCCAGCCGCGCCAGGGTGAAATCCGCGCTCAATCGGCCCAACACGCCAGCTTGTTGCTTCGTAAACAGGGCATTGTGGTCAAGACCATCAAGCCGCTCAAAGCACCTCCGATATCTCGCATCTCCCGCAAGGACATCGCCGTCATCGTCCGTCAGCTAGCCACGATGCTAAAAGCCGGTGTGCCCATCGCACAGGCCTTTGACATGATGGCTCAAAGCAATAACAAGTCGGCTCAGAAGCAACTGCTGCTGGCCATCAAAAACGACATCGAAGGGGGTTTGTCCTTAAGCCAGACCTTGCGCAAGTATCCGCGTTATTTTAATCAACTGTTCTGCGGTGTGCTGGAGGCAGGCGAGCAGGCGGGCATGCTCGATGAGATGATTGAACGGCTGGCCGTCTATGAAGAAAAATCCCTGCGCTTAAAGGCCAAGATAAAGAGCGCCATGACCTATCCAACGATTGTGATTGTGGTGGCATTTTTGGTCACTGCGATTATTCTGATCAAGGTCATACCGACCTTCAAAAAAGTGTTTGCAGACTTTAATGCCGAATTGCCCTTGCCCACCCAGGTGGTGATGTCCCTGTCAGACTTTATGGTCGATTACTGGTTCTGGATATTCGGAGCCATCATCGCCTTTGTTTATTTTTTTATTCAAACGCTTCGCCGATCGCCAGCCTTTCGCGCCAAGGTTGATCGCCTGGTTCTCAAACTTCCGCTGTTCGGTCCCTTGCTGCGCACAGCCATCATTGCCCGGTGGGCCCGTACGTTCTGTACGTTGTTTGCAGCGGGGGTTCCGATGGTCGATGCGCTGGATTCCGTTTCAATCGTGGCCAACAATGATGTGTATTTTCAAGCCACCAAAAAAATTCAAGCCGATGTAGCTGGCGGGATCAAACTGTCTGCGGGCATGAACAAAACCGAGGTATTCCCGGCGCTGGCCACGCAGTTGGTGACCATCGGCGAAGAATCAGGCGCCCTAGAGAGCATGCTTGATCGGGTTGCCACACAAATGGAAGAAGAAGTCGACACCACCGTGGCCAATATCTCCAGCCTGATCGAGCCCTTTATCATGGTATTTTTAGGGATTGTTATTGGCGGCCTGATTATCTCCATGTATTTACCTATCTTCAAACTGGGCTCAGTGATATGACGGGCCTGTTGTCTGAACTGTCTGTGGACAGCATGCGGCTTGTACTCGACAGCGCTCCTGTCCCGATTGCGCTGGTGCTGGGCCTGTTGGTCGGCTCTTTTTTGAATGTGGTGATTTACCGTTTGCCCATCATCATGAAAAACCAGTGGGAAGCGGATATCGAGCAGTACCGGCTTGAACAGGCGGGCGATGATCAAGCTACAGCCATCAACACCGGCAACACCACCGTATCGCCCCGGTTTAATCTGTGGATTCCGCGGTCGCATTGCCCTGCCTGCAAAGGGAAAATCGCCGCCTGGCACAACATTCCCGTATTAGGATTTTTAATGCTGCGCGGACGGTGCCCTCACTGCAACGCCCGTATCTCCTTGCGTTATCCAATGGTCGAACTGCTGACCGGGCTGCTATTTGCCGCACTGGCGATACAAACCCAATCAGTGAGCGCAGCCTTGCCCTGGATGGGTCTGGTAGCGGCCCTGATCGCCTTGGCTGGCATCGACTGGGACACCTACCTGCTGCCCGATGACATCACCCTGCCTCTGATGTGGGCTGGTTTGGTTGTTAACTTATGGACCCACACCATTCCGCTTCAAGACGCGCTGATCGGCGCGATGGCTGGCTACCTGTCACTGTGGTCGGTTTACCATGTCTTTAAATGGGCCACCGGCAAAGAAGGCATGGGGTTTGGCGACTTCAAGTTACTGGCGGCACTCGGCGCCTGGTTTGGCTGGGTCAGTCTGCCCAGCATCATCTTGATGTCATCGCTGGTCGGCGCGGTCGCTGGCGTGCTGGTGCTTAAACTCAAAGGAAAAGACCGCCATCATCCCATCCCGTTTGGACCGGCGCTGGTAGTGGGTGGTTTATCGTGGCTGTATGAAGTCCCGGCACGGGATTGGCTCATCCGGTTAACAGGCTAGTCCGATGAGATCTCCTTTTGTCGTGGGCCTGACAGGCGGTATAGGCAGCGGTAAAACCGCCGTGTCCACACAGTTGGGTCAGTTGGGCGCCGACATCATCGATGCCGATGTCATTGCCCATGAGCTGACCGCGCCAGGCGGTCTGGCCATCGACGCCATCCGCCAGACCTTCGGTGAACATGCGATAGGCAGCAATGGCGCCATGGACCGTGTGATCATCCGTGCCCTGGTCTTTGACAATGCGGCGGCACGAGCCCAGCTTGAGAACATATTGCACCCCATGATCCGCCAAGCCTCGCAGGCGCGTATCGCCTGCAGCACCGCGCCCTACTGTGTACAGGTCATTCCCCTGCTGACCGAAAAAGGGGGATGGCGCCATACCCTGAACCGCATTCTTGTGGTCGATTGCCCTGAGGCGCGGCAAATTGAGCGCGTAATGCAACGCAGCCAACTCAGCCGGGAGGCAGTACAAGCCATCATGGCAACCCAAGCCACGCGCGCCCAACGCCTTGCCATCGCAGATGATGTCATCCTCAACGACAGCGAAGATTTATCCTTGCTGCACCGGCATGTCGATGCATTGCATCAGCAGTATCTGAGACTGGCCGACGCTTAACATTTGCAACATCGCGCCGTGTAAGCCACAATCAGGGACATTTTAATACAGAGCATTTGATAGCCGTGTCATTCAGCGCCTCTTTGTCAGGCTCCGACGTGGAGTGGACAGTCTACGAATTCCCCTTTACCGAGCGGATTCGAACGCTTTTGCGCCTTGAAGACCTGTTCGACAAGTTCGATTTTTTCCTCTCCCACGATCATCCCCTGCATCACCACGCGGCCATCATGACCATGTTTGAAATCATGGAAGTGGGCGCGCGCGCCGATTTAAAGAGCGACCTGCTTCAGGAAATGGAGCGCCAGCGCCAGTCGCTCAACGGCCTGCGGGAACACCCTGGCATCGATCTGGCGGCGCTGACCGGCATCCTGGCTGATCTTGAAAAAGGAACCGCCGACCTGGGCGCCCTGAATGGTCGACTGGGCCAACACCTGCGCGAAAATGAATGGCTCATGGCCATCCGCAGCCGCACCAGCATTCCCGGCGGCGTGTGTGAATTTGATTTACCCGGCTATTACGCCTGGCAACAAAAACCGGCTGATTTGCGTCGCAGCGATATCTACACGTGGGCCAAACCCATGGCCCCCTTGATGTTTGCCATCCGGATTGTTCTTAAGCTGTTGCGTGAAAGCGGCCAGGTGGTATTGGCCACGGCCACCGGAGGTAGTTTTACCCAACCAATGAGCGGCAAAACCTACCAGTTGCTTCAAATCCGCTTGCCTCGCGGCTCCGAAGCCATCCCGGAGTTCAGTGCCAACAAATACATGTTGTGGGTCCGGTTTAATCAGCCCACCTTGGGACAGGAAGCCAAAAACAAGCCGGTGGAAGCCGATCTGGATTTTCAGTTCAAGCTGTGTAGCTTGTAATCAAGACACCTCAGACCACGCCCGTTGTACCGCAACCCCGTGTGCGCCATGCTCATGGGCGATCCGCTCCTCTGACAGGCTCAGGCCACCTATGGCATACACCGGGATGGCTGTGTGCTGCGCCATCGCTTCAAAGCCTGCCCAGCCCAACACCGAGCCATCAGGATGCGTCTTGCTAGGCAACACGGTCCCCAGCACTGCCGCGTGCAAGCCTTTGTCGCCGGCTTGAGCCAAGCTCTGTGCACTGTGTACCGATGCCGTCTGTATCCGCCCTGCAAAGGGTGTGCGCCGATCTGAAAACGAGGGGTCCAATAAATGATGCTCCGCCCAATGAATGCCCCACGGCAGGTCGTATGAACCGTCAGCGTATCGGGTTTGCAGGTGAGATATCGCGGGTTCGCAGTCGCTATTGATCAGAACCGTCAACTCATGAAGAGCCGCGACCTTCAACAGGGCGGTCAGGGCTGCCACCTGTTCCGGCGCACCGAGTGCTTTTTCCCGGAATTGCACCAACGGCATGGCCAGGCCCGTGTGATGTGCCAGGGCATCTGCCAGGCGTTGCGCACCCGCTTGCACTCCAAACCGCTCAAACTGGGTGAGCCACATCTGTGTCGGCAAACTCAACGACTTGAGCAAGGGCAAGGTGGCCGGAAGGATGGGTGTAATACGGGGATCATCGGCCTGCAAACTGGCCCAGCAAAACCCCTGACCTTCCTTGGCGAGGGGCTCCCCCTCAAACTGCCAGACGCGCATAAAGTGCAAACGCACCTTGGCGTGTGGGTAATCATGTTCAATCACCAGCCAAGGCCCACCGGCTTGCGCACGGATACCCAGCTCTTCATCGATTTCCCGAACCAGCGCCTGCCAGACGGTTTCACCCGGCTCGACCTTGCCGCCCGGAAACTCCCAGTAACCGGCGTAAGGCTTGCCTTCCGGGCGGGAGCACCACAACACCGTGCCATCCGGGCGCTGCAAAATAGCCACCGCCACATCAATGGCTTTACGGGTATCCGTCATTTATGAGTGACTACCCAGACGCCCCATCCAGTGACGCGCAAACTGCAAGGCCACACGCCCTGAGCGGGCGCCTCGCTCCAAGGTAAAACGCAGCGCCAGTGGTTCGGCCTCTACGATTTGTTCTGTTGTGGCGCCGTAGTGAGTCAGCCACTGGGTGACGGCTCGTAAATAATCATCCTGATTAAAAGGATGGAAAGAGACCCACAAACCAAAGCGTTCGGAGAGCGAGACTTTTTCTTCAATCGTCTCGCCGGGGTGAATCTCACCATTGTCCAGATGCTGGGTTTGCAGGTTTTCGTGCATGTACTCAGGCATCAAATGCCGACGGTTGGAGGTCGCGTAAATCAGGACGTTGTCCGCCGCAGCGGCGATCGAGCCATCCAGCGCGCTCTTGAGCGCCTTGTAACCGGGCTCGCCGTCTTCAAACGACAAGTCGTCGCAAAACACGATGAATCGCTCTGGGCGGTCCGCCACCAGGTCAACGATGTCCTGCAAGTCAACCAGGTCTTCCTTGTCGACCTCGATCAGACGCAGCCCATGTTCGGCAAAGGCGTGCAACATGGCACGCACCAGCGACGATTTGCCCGTCCCCCGTGCGCCCGTCAGCAATATGTTGTTCGCTGGCTGTCGCAACACAAATTGACGGGTGTTTTGCGTGACCGTGGCCACCTGGCGCTCGATATTTTGTAATTGCTCCGTGGCGATATCCGCGATGTGCCGAACGGGCTCCAAGCGTGCCACTTGACCACGCCGACGCCAGCGATACGCCACTGAGGCATCCCAGTCAGGATTGATCGCCGTATCAGGGTAGGCACGCTCAAGACAGTCCAGCAGGGTATCCCAGCGTTGTTCAATGCCCTGTAAACGCTGGTTCAGCAGCGCCAGCCCGTCTTTCAGATCGGAGACAGAATCACCCACGGCCACACCTTCGATTAACTGCGGTAATCCGCGTTGATGCTGAC
>DAITMV010000175.1:0-6255 GCA_036834985.1 Burkholderiaceae bacterium
CTTAATAACCTCCCCGCCGATATGATGCGTCAACGGGGAGGGCGTCATTTGATCGCGGTGGACGTTGGCATGCAGTCAGACGCCTCCTCGCTGCGCAAGACGCCCGGTATTGCAAAAACTCTGATGCGCATCACCGAGTTGGGCGGACTGGACAAAGCCCGTGCTGCCGAGCCGATGAGCGATATTTTTATCAGACCCGACATACAGGACATCGGTTTGATGGAGTTTTTCCGGCGCGATGAGATCATTGAGCGCGGTTATGCCGCGGGTGTCAAGGCAATCCAGGCCATTCGCGATAAAGGCTTGTTATGAGAATTGAAGTACTGGGTTGTAGCGGCAGCATTGGTATTCCTTCTGACGGAACCACCTCCTTTTTGGTCGATGATGATGTGCTCATCGATGCAGGTACCGGCGCCTGTCGTTTGACGTTCGAGCGTTTGCAAACCATTGAACATGTGTTTTTAACCCACACTCATTTGGACCATATTTGCGCCTTGCCTTTCATCGTGGACACGGTGGGTGTGCACCGCACCCGCCCCTTGAAGGTGTATGCCTCTGACGAAACCGTTAACAGCTTGATGCTTCATATATTTAACAATCTGATTTGGCCCGATTTTACAAAAATTCCGAATGCGACCAACCCGGTACTTGAGTTTGTCATTATTGACGATAAGCAAGTTATTGAAATAAAAGGAAGAAAATTCAAGCCTGTCTCGGTCGATCATACCGTGCAGGCATTTGGTTACATCGTCTCCGAGCCTAATGGCTGCTGGGCCTTCTCGGGTGACACCCACGCGACCGATGCTTTTTACAGGCACCTGAATGTATTGGAAGATCTTAGATTTGTGATCATTGAGTCGGCATTTCCCAATAGTGAAGAGTGGATCGCTGATCTGTCCAAACACTTATGCCCCTCTCGTCTGAGTCAGGAGCTTTCAAAACTCTCGCAACCGTGCGATATTTGGATTACTCATTTAAAACCCAAAGCTTATGACACGATCGTCACCGAGCTTCAACAGGCGCAACGGCTCACGTCAGCCGGCGTTTTGCAGGCAGGTCAGGTGCTTTGGGTTTAACCGCAACAAACATTCAATTGGCCTGACTCAAGCAGGTTTTATATGACAATTAAAAACAATGTATTACTCGCCTGTTTGATGGCGAGTGGTTTCCCTGTGTTTGTTCAGGCAGCCCAGCCTTCGATGTTTGGGCAATGGTTGGCCCAAGCGGCCGGTACCTCCCCTGCGGGATCGACCGCAGCCGCTCCGAGTATCCCAGCCGGCGATGACAACGCTGAGCCGACCGTCATTATTAAACGCTTTGAGATTGAAGGCCCTGAACTGGTGCCGCGTGCTGATCTGCAGCGTGTGTTGTCCGGTTATTTAAATGTTCCGCTGACATTTGGTGACTTGCGTAAAGCAACATCGGCTGCCGAAAACGTACATACCAAGGCTGGCTACGAAGTGGTACGGGTGATTTTGCCCGAGCAGGAGCTAGATGAGTCTGGCGTGTTGCGCCTGCAGGTGGTTGATGCCCGCCTTGACATGGTAAGCGTGACAGGCAACAAGTTTTTCAGTGCCGACAACATCCAATCATCGCTTCCGGTGCTTGAAAAGGGAACCCTGATCAACACCGCGCAGATGGATCAAAACCTGCGGCTGGCTAACGATAATTTATCAAAACAGGTACAAATTGGCTTAAGCCCTAGTGACAAGTCGGGGCTGGTCGATGCCAATGTACGTGTGCTGGATGAATCCCCCCATAAAACCTTTTTAACGCTGGACAACACCGGGACCCGCGCCACCGGGCGATTCCGGCTGGGCGCGGTGTATCAGAACACAAATATGTTCGATAAAGATCACCAATTGTCGCTGCAAGCGTTAACATCTCCTGATAATCACGCCTCGGACGTGAAAGTGGCGGGTATCGCCTACAAAATACCGTTCTATAACCTGGGTGGGGCCTTGGAGGCCAACTTCAACTATTCCAGCGTGAATGCGGGTGTTCTGTCCACCGGCGCAGGACCCCTCGGTATTTCAGGTAAAGGCAAAATTGGCGCCCTCCGGTGGAACCACGTTCTGCCGCGCCTGGCTGGGTGGGATCAGCGACTCGCTGCGTCAGCCGAGTACAAGCTGTTTGAAAGCAGCGTGTTGCTCAACGGCACAGGGCAAAGCATCATTCCAGACCTCGAAACACGTCCCGTCGGCCTCAATTACACCGCCTTGCTGCGTTCCGGTGCTGAGGATGCATTTGTCAGCGCGGGCGTTTTCCGAAATATCAGCACGGGTGGTAAAAACTCCACCAGCAGCTACCAGCAGGCCGGTGGCAGGGCCAATGCGACGGCTGACTTTACGATCCTGAAGTTGTTGGGAACCTGGTCGCATCGCTTTACCAATAACTGGACCTTGCGTGCTGAATCAAATGCACAGTACACCGAAGATGCACTGATTCCCGGCGAACAATTTGGCGCGGGGGGTGCTTATTCAGTGCGCGGCTTTAACGAGCGCGAGCTGTCCCAGGACAAAGGCATTCGCGAATCACTCGAACTGACAACCCCTGACTTGCCGTATGTCGGCGAGTCAGGCCGCTACCTGCGGGCTGCCGTATTTGCGGATGCCGCTCAGTTGCGCCGCAACAAAGCCTTAAGCAGCGAGACGAGTCATCAGTCCGTCTCCTCCGTGGGCGCAGGCCTCCGATACAGCTTTATGCCCGGACAAAACCTCAGACTGGATGTCGCCCGCGTTGTACGTGGTGCCGGTGTGCAACCCAACGGCGATGTGATGATTCACTTCTCGTTTGCCATGTCTCTTTGAGTTCGGGGTGATTGGTATGAAAACAATGAAAACGACGCGCACTACACTTACCCACACCACGTTTGTACGTAACACGATCACCGTGGCGATCCTGTCCGCGATGTCGGGGCAGATGATGGCCAATCCGCTCAATCCGCAGGTGGTGGCGGGCCAGGCGAGCTTTTCCCAGGTGGGTAGTCAACTGGGGATTCAAAACGCTCCCTCCCAACACGATTATTAACTGGCAACAATTTAATATCGGCGCTGGAGAGGTCACCAAGTTTATTCAACAAAACGCCCAAAGTGCGGTGCTCAACCGGGTCACCGGTGGTGATTTGTCGCAAATTCTGGGAACACTGCAAAGTAATGGTCGGGTGTTCTTGATCAACCCCAACGGGCTGATGGTCGGAGCCGGTGCGCGTATAGACGTCGCCGGGTTGGTGGCATCCACCCTCAATATGTCCAATCAGGATTTCCTGGCAGGCCGCCTTAACTTTACAGGGCAGGGGGGGGAAGGCGCGCTCAAAAACGCTGGTCAAATTGTGGCCGGGCAGGGCGGGCAAGTGGTATTGGTGGCCCCTCAAATCGAGAACAGCGGCATCATCAATGCCCCCAATGGCGATGTATTGCTGGCAGCCGGGCGCAGCGTGACGGTGGTGGACGTTCAGCGTCCTACACTGAGCGTTGACATCACGGCCCCCTCCAATCAAATACTGAACTTGGGCTCAATCATCGCGGGCCAGGTGTCCATGTATGGTCAACTGGTTCGACACGAGGGTGTGGTGGAGGCGACCGGTTTAAGCGCTTCCTCATCGGGCGTGATTCGTCTGGTTGGTCAACAGGGGACCACGCTGGTATCAGGTCAGTTGCGCGCCTCGGGCGCGGCAGGCAAGGGCGGTACCATCGACGTGTTGGGCGATCAGGTGGGCGTGCTGGCAGGGGCCAGAGTCAGCGCGGATGGTCCTAACGGGGGCGGGCAAATTCATCTGGGCGGTGGCTGGCAAGGTAACGATCCGTCTTTGCCTAATGCAAAAGCCACTTATGTGGATGCGTCCGCAACCGTCAGTGCGAATGCGACAGCAGCAGGTCAGGGCGGAGAAGTGGTTGCCTGGAGCGATCAATACACCTCGGTCAACAGCGCCCTGCAAGCCAAAGGTGGGCCTTTGGGCGGTGATGGCGGGCGGGTTGAGACTTCAAGCAAGGGCGTGTTGAATGTCACGGTTGGGGCAGACACGTCCGCGCCTCAAGGTAAGGCCGGGCAGTGGCTGCTTGATCCTCAAAGTATTGAGATTGTGGCGCCCTCGCCGACCAACCCCCCCGCATCGCCCAGCAGCTTTTTTTCACCAACCTCAGACCAGACAAAAATCGGCAGCGATGTTATTGTGAAGTCGCTGCAAAACAACGGCACCGTCACACTCAGCACAGTCGGCTCAACGGGAGCGACTGACGGACGAATCACTGTGAGTGCGCCCGTGCTTGTTCCGACCGCAGCACCCGCACCCAGCAGTACCCCGATCACCAACTTTACGTTGTCATTACAGGCGCAGGGCGGGGTCTATATCAACGCCCCGGTGGGCGTGACCGATCCGGTCAATAGCGTTCTGAATTTGGATCTACAGTTTGGACCGTCCTTCGGTGCCATGGTTGCCGCTCCCCTAACTTTAGGGACCGGACTGCTCTCTGCTAAATACTCAGCCAATTTTGCACCTGCGCCTGCAACAACAATACCCCAGCCTTTGACGTTTACAGCCGGCGTCAATTCGTCAGGTGTTCAGCAAATCAATACCATCAGCACCAACTTCCCAACGTCCTCGACTGCGCTCCAGCGTGCGCCTGATCTTTTAGTCGATGGCGCTAGTTTGAGTGTCAACACACTGACCTCCAATGCCGGAATTATGGTCGGTGGTGCCAATCCGTCTACCTTGGTGGTTAAGGGTTCGGGTACAACACATTCTTTGAAAGTTGGGGCTGGGTCAAACTTTACGGTGGGCGGACAGTTACCGGTGCAGAACGGCACAACTGTCACTTCTTCTTTTAACGTCAATGGCTTCAATACCCCGCCAAATACACCGAGTCTGGATATTTCGGGGACCGTTCAACTGGTGAATGCAACGGGCCCCAATGTGCAACCAGCCTCTGGCTCAACGGATACTTTTTTCTTTGTCAATGCGCCGACGCAGATCAACACCGGAGGGTCCTTCAGCTCGGATTTTGGTACAAGCGCGGGGTTTTCAAATTCGTCAGGTAATACGTTACCGACCATGTCAATCGCCGCAGGTGGGTCTCTGACCAATTTGAAGTCTTTATTGATCTCCCAAGGAGGCGGGTCAACGGCGCTGAACTCGTCGGGAACCATTAATCTTGGTGCTAACGCCAATACCCAGTTCCTGGGTAACGCCACCCTAGGCCCGACCAGTGTTACAAATATCCGGGTTGGTTCATTTTTGTCGACGTCCGATACCAATACGAATGGCACCGCCCCGTCATTACTGACGCTCAACAGCGGTGGTGTGGTTAATGTCGACGGTTTTGCCTTTTTGCATAACGCCAAGTTTTCTCTTAATGGCGTACTCAACGTAAACGGGCAATTGTTTGGAAATGTCACGGTCCCCAATTCAACCACAGCGCCTACCCCTGCGCCTGTAATGAGCCTGGCAGACGGTTCAGTCATCAATATCAACCCGGGGGGCACAGTCAACCTCGAAGGGTTTGGTGTTGAGTTTGGTAATTCGACGATCAATTTGAATGGCTTGGTCAATAACCCGGCTGTGTCCCCTCCACCGACTTCAACAACAGGAGCGGTGCTGCGAGGTGGTGTTCTGAATACCCCGTCGATGAGTTTTAACCGGTTAACGCCGACGTCGGTGCTGCAGGTCAATGCAAACGGCTACGACAATATCATTGGCGGCTTTCTGACCTTTACACAGCCTACCAATTTGACGATTGGCCAGGGCGTTCAAATCACGGCCAATGGCACCGCCTTTGCATCGCAGCCCGTCGGATTCAGATATCCGACCCTATTTTTGCGCAGCCAATTGTCGCCTTCAACGTCAACCCCTCCAGCATCGACCACTACCCCCAGTTTTGTAGATAATTCCTTGCCGTTTGTGAACCAAGGTAGCATCACTGCCAACTCGGGAATCATCAAAATCGATGCGACCGGTTTTAGCAACAGCGGCTCGATCTCCATTGGGGCTAATGGCGATTTGCGACTGGCGGCACCCACCACATCCAGCCAGTTATTTGCGATTAACCGTGCCAGTGGCAGCAGTTTGTCGATTTCAAAGTCGCTTGATAACACCGGCACAACCTTCAACCTGGATCTGATCGGCTCATTGCGTTTTCAGGACAATATCAAGGTGACCGGAGGCACGTTTGCGGGAACCACCGGCAGTTTGCAGGTTGTCGATGGTGCGTTTGTGTATTTGCAGGGCGTTACGATTTCAAGCAGATTGAACATGGGATA
>DAITMV010000176.1:0-6243 GCA_036834985.1 Burkholderiaceae bacterium
TCAATACGGCGCTGACCAGCAATAAGACAAGGCAAAGTTGCATGCCGTGATGAGTGTCCGGTCTCATCAAAACACCTGCGTGGATATAGCGGCCTCGCCAGTGCGCGGCGCTTTGCTGATCAGGCAACGGGCCATCAACGCAGCCCCCTCCGCCAGTCGAGGCCCTGCGCGGACCAGCATGTCAGCTTGCTCGCGGTTATACACACAGACACGATGCTCGCGCAAGGCGCGGATGTTTGACCAACCGGGGCGACGATCCATCCCGGTAAAATTGGTGTCTGCCACCAGAATGACATCGGGATTGGCACGAACAACAAATTCTGGGTTGATCTGTGGAAACTCGCCCAGTGCAGGCGGAACGATGTTCTGAGCCCCCAGGCGGATCAACGTTTGACCTATAAATGACGCGGCACCTGCCGCATGGGGAACCTGACTGACTTCAAAATAAATGCGTGCCCCGCGCACCGAGGGCGGAACTGACGCTGCGGTCGTGGCAATGTCTGCTTCGATCTGCTGCCACGCCTGTTGAGCAACGGCATCCGGTATCCCCAACAATAACGCAATGATACGAATGGTTCGTTGCACATCGGCGTAGTTTTTTGGTTCAAGCGCTACGACCCGAAAACCCAGCGCCCGCAGGCGGTCCGCAGCTTTAGAGGATGAGGCGGTCAGTATCAAATCAGGTTTGAGTTGCGTAATGGCTTCAATGTTCGGATCCAGCCCTCCGCCTACCTTAGGTAGAGCCTTGATGGCAAAAGGCCAGTTGGAGTAGCGGTCAACGCCAACCAGCACGTTGCAACGGTTCAGCAGGCAAACCGTTTCAGTGAGCGAGGGCAACAGGCTGATCACCCGCACGCCTGGTTTTGCGGCTGTTACCAGCGCGCCGGTGTCATCGGTCAGTGCGCAAGCCCACGCGCTGTGGAACAGCAACGTACAGATAAACAGGTCAGTGAGCCATCGGATCTTTGTCATGGGACCCGATTGTAAATCACTTCATCCGCTTGATATCGGTGACCACAAACTTGCTGCCTTCTTTTTCAGCCCTGAACTCCACATGATCACCTGGCTTGAGCTCGTTGAGCATGGTTTTGTCAGTTGCTTGGAAGATCATGGTCATCCCGGGCATATCTAGGTTTTTGATGTCGTCGTGTTTGAGCGTGATACGCCCGGTTTGGGCATCCACTTTTTTAACTTCACCGGCCGTGCGGTACGAGTCAGATGTCGGGTGGTTATTGTTGTGATCAGCCATGGCAGGCATGTGCATGCTGGTACACAGCGCAAACGCTGTGGCTATCATCAGGTGTTTAAAAACGTGCTGCAGCTTATGTGGCTGGTACATGATGTTGTCTCTCACAAGGTAATGATTGCCGGGATAGGGTCTTAATGGGCGCTGTGCCCTGACGGTTTGCGGATTTGTACATCCAGCGCAGGCGTGGCATGGGCACCAGCCGCACCGGCCGCTTGGGAGGCCGACGGGTGATCAGACGCGGGCGCTCGTACCACCTCTGGCTGAGGGCCTTTGTATTCGTAAGCGATCGTTCCTGAGGGATGTTTAAACCAACCGGGGTCAGAATAATCTCCAGGTTTTTGATGTTTGCGAACCTTGACGGTTGTAAACATGCCGCCCATTTCCAGGGAGCCGAATGGGCCGTCGCCGCCCATCATGGGGGCTGTATTATCAGGGATTGGCATGTTCATCTCCGTCATGTCGCCCATGCCTCGTTCAGACATCACCATGTAGTCTGGTACGAGGTTGGTGATTTTTTTGGCCAGTCCCCGGTGATCCACGCCAATCAATGTAGGCACGTCATGCCCCATCGCGTTCATGGTGTGGTGCGCCTTGTGGCAGTGAAATGACCAATCACCCTCCTCGTCGGCAAGAAATTCGATCTGACGCATCTGACCCACCGCAATGTCGGTCGTGACCTCGTACCATCGCGTCGATTTTGGGGTGGGGCCGCCATCGGTGCCAGTGACCATGAACTCATGTCCGTGCAGGTGAATGGGGTGATTGGTCATGGACAGATTGCCTACGCGTATGCGCACTTTGTCGCCTTGCCGTACATTTAACGAGTCGATTCCTGGAAAAATTCTGCTGTTCCAGGTCCACAGGTTAAAGTCCAGCATGGTCATGACCTTGGGGGTATAGCTGCCTGGGTCAATGTCGTACGAATTGAGTAAAAATACAAAATCGCGGTCTACTTTATCAATCAGTGGATGCGCCTGCTTAGGGTGTGTGACCCAAAACCCCATCATCCCCATGGCCATTTGGGTCATTTCATCGGCATGTGGGTGGTACATGAACGTACCAGGCCTGCGAGCAACAAATTCATAGACAAAGGTTTTGCCGCTCGGAATGGCCGGTTGCGTCAAACCAGATACGCCATCCATGCCATTGGGTAATCGCTGTCCGTGCCAGTGCACACTGGTTTGCTCGGGCAGTCGGTTGGTCACAAAGATCCGCACCCGATCGCCTTCAACCACCTCAAAGGTGGGGCCGGGACTTTGTCCGTTGTAACCCCACAGATGGGCAGTAAAGCCTTCGCACATCTCCCGTACCACGGGCTCGGCCACCAGATGGAACTCTTTGACGCCATGGTTCATGCGCCAGGGCAGCGTCCATCCATTGAGCGTGACGACCGGGTTATAAGGGCGGCCAGTCGTTGCGTGTAAAGGGCCAGCCGTCTGGGGGGAGGTCTGTACAACCGCCTCGGGCAAGGCCGCCATGGTCACTTTGCTCACGGCGCTCGCAGCAACAGCGCTGGCAATGGCCCCAGCCGCGGTGCCTGCGCTGGTTAAAAAACGTCGTCTAGTAGTCATGGTTCAATCTTTCCGATCATCGCCATTTCCAGATCGGCTTGCGCCATCCAGAAATCGCGCAGCGCATCGATGTAGTTATTTACACTAGCTATTTGGGTTCGTGCGTCAGCAAGCAGATCAAACACACCGATCAACATTCCGTTGTAGCGAAGCTGGTTTTCCTCGGAAATTCGCTTGCTTAGCGGGACCACTTCATCCCGGTAGTGGCGGGCCATGTCGTAGGTGGAGCGATAGCTCAGGTAGGCTTGCCGTACCTCTGATCGGGCTTGCAGGGCTGTCTGGGCTGTTGTGTAGACCGACTGCATGTACAAAGCCTCTGCCTTGGCCACCTTGGCACTGCCAAAATCAAAAATGGGCAGTTCCAGCGAAACGGTATAGCCGGTTTTGAATCCATCATTGCGTGGGCCTTCAAGCACTCGTGCTGGGCCTACCTCCAGCACGTTGATAAAGCGGGTGGCTTTGCTCAGCCCCAGATTATTAGCAACGGCCATGGTGTGGAGTCTGGCCGCTTGAACGTCCAGTCGTTGGGCAAGGGCTGCCTCTTCAATGCGAGGCAGATCTTGAACTTGGGCAGGCAAATCAGGCAGGCGTTCGGGTAACTGGATCGTGGTTTGGGGACCCCACACACCCAACAGCCGGATCAGCTTTTCCAAGGCCATTTGGTAACTTAAATCAGCCCTGGATTGCCCTAAAACTGCATCGGCATAAAACCCCTGCTCTCGCGCCTGTTGCAGTTTGCTCCAGTTACCCGCCTGGGCCATACGCTGTCCCAACTGGGCACCTGC
The DNA here is from genome assembly GCA_036834985.1 of Burkholderiaceae bacterium. Taxonomy (GTDB): domain Bacteria; phylum Pseudomonadota; class Gammaproteobacteria; order Burkholderiales; family Burkholderiaceae_B; genus DAITMV01. Next base: position 3,606 of record DAITMV010000176.1, read on the forward strand.
TTCAGCAGCCGTGCGAACCTGTTGCATATATCGGGCGGTTTCCCTCGCGGCCAGAACACTGTAATAAGCTTTTCGGGTTTGCGAGGCCACCGTCAGCATGTGTTGGGCGACTTGTCGTTGCGTATTTTCAAAATTGCGCTGCTCAGCGGCCTGGGCCAGCGGCCGCGTGATCAGGAAAAAAATATTAAACGTCAGAGACTGCTCGATTTTGTAACCCAGACCATCCGCGACCTGCTTGCTGGCTCTTAACATCGAAAAAGTTGGGTTCGGCAAACGACCCGCCTGCACCCAATCGGCTTCGCTGATCTGCAACTGGGCAAACGCCGCTTGCAGACCTTTGTTATTAAACAAGGCGACTTGTACCGCATCATCCACAGACAGCGGTTTGTCCAGCAAGGCCTGAACCCGGCTTTCCAACTGACGGGCTTGTTCTGGGGTTCTAGCCCATACCGCTTCTTTATTCAATTGTGTTTGCGCTGTGTCGGCGATGCGGTCGAACCCTCCGTCGGCGCTAAAAGACGCGCAACCGCTGATGCCCAACAAAGCCCCAATCACAAACAGCGCACTGCTGAATGGGTGTCGTCCACTCATGGCTTGCCTCCGTGTGGGCGAGGCGCTGAGGTATCCGGCTCTCGTGCCTCCTGAGCGTAGGCTTTCCAGCCTCCTACCTCACCGACGGTTTTGTTCAGGGTTTTCCAATTGCCCACGGTTGGGTCCGCAAAAGGTTGATAGCCCTGAAAACTGGAGTTGTAATGAATCTCTGGGACAGGTAATTGGCTATCTGCGGGCGCAAGCACTGCTGCCCAGTCCCGTGTAGGGTCATGGTCGGTCACACTGGCGGCGAAAGATACCCCAATACACACGTGTGTAGCCATGACAACGAAAAATCGTTGCAAGTTAAATAATTGCATAAGACCACTGTATCAAAAGTTGAACGCTGACGATGAATAATCGGTGCGTTAACTTCTGGGGGGCTTGTCCAGCAGATCCTGGTCCGCGGATAGATCAGACATTGGAACGTACGCCGCAGGCGGTATTCCCGTATAGGGTGTCAGGTTGACCGTCGTCAGGCACGTAAAACCCAGCCCGGTGCAGCAATACGATGTGCCGTGGCACTTCAGTGTGTCATGGCTCTGAGGGGCGTGCGTGCCTGTGTGGTCGTGATGCGCAGCCGCAGGGCCCATGGAGAGGTGATCTGCCAGGGACATGTGCTCATGATGTGCCTGTTGAGCCGGCATCAGCGGTAAAACACGGGCCCAGGCAAACCCCTGCATCACGATCGATGCAAGCAACACCCAGGTGATGAGCCATTTGCTTTTTAACATGAAATAAATATAACACTTCCCGCATGAGACTATGTTGACAGGTGATTCATCTGCTGATGTGCCGGGATACCATCAACACCGTGCTATCGTACTATGATAGAGACTCCAATCCACTTATTCAGTTCCAAAGGTTGATGACGATGACAATGCGCAACATACAGGCCACCGTGCTCATGATGTTTGTTTTGATGCTGTCCGGATGTGGTTACAACGCCATACAGGCCACTGATGAGCAGGTCAAGGCCGACTGGGCCGAGGTGCTGAATCAGTACCAGCGTCGCAGCGACCTGATTCCCAATCTGGTCAACACCGTAAAAGGCGCCTCCGGTTTTGAGCAAGAAACGCTGGTTGCTGTGGTCAATGCCCGCGCCAAGGCCACGGGTATCACGGTAAGCCCGGAGACCGTCAATGATCCAGATGCTTTTGCCAAATTTGAAGCAGCGCAGTCCCAGTTGGGCTCTGCCCTCTCCCGTTTGATGGTGGTTGTTGAAAAGTATCCTGACCTCAAATCCAACACCAATTATCTCGATTTGCAGGCTCAACTGGAGGGCACCGAAAACCGCATCACAGTTGCGCGCAACCGGTATATCAAATCGGTGCAAAGCTACAACACGCTGGTCCGTTCCTTCCCCAATAACCTGACCGCAAAAATGTTTGGCTATACCACCAAAGCCAGCTTCACGGTCGAAAATGAAAAGGCCATTGCAACGCCTCCGACAGTCGATTTTGGAAACCCGGCCAAAGCCAAATAATCAGATGCCACTTCAGCTGAACCGGTTTCCGGTCGCTCTCAGGTTGCTGATCATTGGCCTGCTGGCAGCGCTGTGGATGGCACTGCCGGTGGGACTTGCGTGGGCAACTGCTGACCCGGTGCCGAGCGCTCCTGCGCATGGCAGCGATCCCGTTCAAATACCCGCGTTAACCGGCCGGGTGATTGATCAAACCGGCACCCTGAGCGGCGAGCAAATTAAACAGATCAGTGACAAACTGGCTACGTTTGAGGCGCAAAAAGGTAGCCAGATTGCCGTCCTGATGGTACCAACCAGCGGTCCGGAGGCGATCGAACAATTTAGCATCCGTGTTGTAGACGCATGGAAATTAGGGCGAAAAAAAGTAGATGACGGCGTGTTGCTGCTGATTGCAAAAAATGACCGGGCCTTGCGGATTGAAGTGGGCTACGGGCTGGAAGGCGCCGTCACCGATGTGGATTCTCAGCGAATTATTCGTGAATTGATCGTTCCGAAGTTCAAACAGAACGACTACTTTGCAGGCATCGTTGCAGGAACTGATGCCTTGATGGGCCTGGTCAAAGG
>DAITMV010000177.1:0-6230 GCA_036834985.1 Burkholderiaceae bacterium
GATCTGTGGTGCCTCCCTTGGGTCAACCCGTTGATAAAAAAGAGGAAAGGCCGGAATTGTACCCTCGGGCACGATTTGGGACAAAACATATCGTGCATCTTGGCCCTTAAAATCGAAAAGTTCGGCTAAAACAGCTAATTGAAGTAAAATCAAGGGCTGCGTGATAACAATGCCACTACAAAGACCCACCATGCCGTCCAAGACCGCCCAAGACCCTTCATTGCCGCTGGATGCCCCGGTGCCAGCCGGCGCTGAGCCGCTGCCCGAGCGATTTGAGTTGGCCATGCAAGCGCTTGAGTCATTGGTCGATCAGATGGAAAGCGGGCAGCTGCCCCTTGAAGATATGCTGACCGCCTATCAGCGCGGCGCTGCCTTGGTGGGTGTGTGCAAGCAGCGGTTGATGGCCATAGAACAGCAGGTATCCTTGCTCGATGGCGATGTGCTTGGACTGCTGGACGCGGCGGCAGGGGCCGAGAATGGGTCGCGCACCGTATGAGTTCAGCGTTGAAGGCTTCCATCAGTTTGCATGAGGATTCACCTGCAGCCGCAGCCTTGTCTGAGCGCCTGGGTGCGTGGTCCGATGCGAACCGCCAACAGATTGAGTCAGCCCTCGAGCAGCGCTTTAACCTCTGCACCCAAGTGCCTGCCGCTTTATTGGAGCCCATGCGATATGCCACCTTGGGCGGAGGCAAGCGACTGCGTGCCTTGTTGGTGCTGGCCACGGCACAGGCGTGTGGCGGCTCACATATGCAGGCCATGAGTGCGGCCTGCGCGGTGGAGGCATTACACGCGTACTCGCTGGTGCACGACGATCTGCCGTGTATGGACGATGACGCCCTTCGCCGTGGCAAGCCCACCTGCCATATCCAGTTCGGGGAGGCGCTGGCCCTCTTGGCCGGTGACGCCTTGCAAACCATTGCTTTTGAATGGCTCGCCGAGAGTACGTTGAGTGAATCTATCCGTTTGCGGCAGTTACAGGCGCTGGCCAAAGCAGCGGGTGCTGCTGGCATGGCTGGCGGGCAGGCGATTGACCTCATCCACGTCGGCCAACCTATGGATGTCAACGCCCTGTTGACCATGCATCGCATGAAGACCGGCGCCCTGATTGCCGCCTCGGTGACCTTGGGAGCCTTGTGCGCACAGGCCGATGAGCGTGTTGATGTGAACGCTTTAGAGCAATATGCCCAGTCCATCGGACTGGCGTTTCAGGTAATTGACGATATTATTGATGTGGAAGCCGATTCAGCGACCCTTGGCAAAACTGCGGGTAAGGACGCGCTTCACAACAAACCGACCACTGTCAGCCTCCTGGGGCTGACTGAGGCTAAACGCACAGCAGCATCACTGGCCCACGAGGCAAGTTCCGCTTTGCAGTCTTTTGATGACCGGGCCTGGGTGCTACGTGCACTCGTCCAGCAAGTGATAGAACGCCGCTCATGAGTACCTTACTAAAAAACATACAATCTCCTGCTGATTTGCGCAGGCTCGATGCCTCGCAACTGCCCGAGCTGGCAGACGAACTGCGTAACTATATTGTTGAGTCCGTGGCCAAAACCGGCGGACATTTGTCGTCCAATCTGGGCACGGTTGAGCTGACCGTGGCACTGCATTACGTCTTTAACACGCCCAATGACCGGATTGTGTGGGATGTAGGCCATCAGACCTATCCTCACAAAATATTGACGGGTCGTCGCGATGCAATGTCCGGTTTGCGGCAGTTTGGCGGTATCTCCGGGTTTCCCAAGCGAAGTGAGTCCGAGTACGACGCGTTTGGTACCGCTCACTCAAGCACCAGTATTTCTGCCGCGCTGGGGATGGCGGTGGCCTCTCGCAATCAGGGTATTTCACGTAAACACATTGCTGTGATTGGCGACGGCGCAATGACCGCCGGCATGGCATTTGAAGCGCTCAATAACGCAGGCGTAATCCCCGATGTGGATTTGCTGGTGATTCTGAACGACAACGACATGTCGATTTCACCTCCTGTGGGTGCGCTGAACAAATACCTGGCCCGTTTGCTGTCCGGGCGATTCATGACAACGGCCAAGGAAGTTGGCAAGGGCTTGCTCGGCGGCGTGCCACCTCTGTACGAACTGGCCCACCGTCTGGAGGAACACGTCAAAGGCATGGTGACTCCTGCCACCTTGTTCGAAGAGTTTGGTCTGACGTATTTTGGTCCGATCGACGGCCATGACCTGGATGCCCTGATCCCAACACTACAAAACTTGCGCGCCTTAAAAAAGCCCATCTTTTTGCATGTTGTCACAAAAAAAGGGGCTGGTTACAAATTGGCCGAAGCCGATCCCGTGCTCTATCACGGCCCGGGTAAGTTTGATCCGTCCGTAGGCATCGTGCCTTCGACCAAAGTCTCCAAACCCACTTACACCCAGATTTTTGGGCAATGGCTGTGTGATATGGCGCATGCCGATGGTCGTTTAGTGGCCATTACCCCAGCCATGCGCGAAGGCTCGGGCATGGTGCAGTTTGAGAAAAAATTTCCCAAACGATATTTTGATGTGGGCATCGCCGAGCAGCATGCTGTCACATTTGCTGCAGGCTTGGCCTGTGAGGGCATGAAGCCCGTTGTGGCCATTTATTCCACCTTTTTGCAGCGCGCCTATGATCAGTTAATCCATGACGTCGCTTTGCAGAATCTGGATGTGACTTTTGCGCTGGATCGTGCCGGCCTGGTCGGTGCCGACGGTGCTACGCACGCGGGTAATTACGACATTGCCTACTTGCGCTGCATCCCTAACATGGTGATCGCCACCCCGTCCGATGAAGCTGAGTGCCGTACGCTGCTGAGCACCTGTCACCAGTTCAACGGTCCGTCGGCGGTTCGTTACCCTCGCGGTGCCGGCCCTGGACTGGAAGTGCCTGGGGATTTGAATACAGTGGAGATCGGCAAGGCGGTGATCCGTCGACACACCGCCCGCCTGAACGGAAAAATCGCCCTGCTGGCCTTTGGCTCCATGGTTGCACCGGCCATGGCCGCTGCCGCCGAGCTCGATCTGACGGTGGTGGACATGCGTTTTGTCAAACCCATCGATGTGGCCGTGATTGAGCAGATGGCCAACAGCCATGATGCCTTGGTGACCCTAGAAGAGGGATGTATCATGGGCGGTGCAGGTGCTGCTGTGCTCGAAGTGCTGGCTCAGAAAAATAAGTTGATCAAGACCTTGAATTTAGGTCTGCCGGATCAATTTATTGACCATGGCGATCCGCAATTGCTACTGTCTATGCACGGCCTTGATAAAGCAGGCATCGTGCGTAGCCTCGATCAACATTTCGGGGACCTGGTTAAGGTTCCCTCCGACTCTGTGCACCGCCTGGCCGGACGCGCGGCTTCGGCTTAAGGTGTGTTAATGAATACAAGAGATTTGTCTGTTGCCAATCTGGCGAACGTAGGGGATGCGACCATTCCTGATGTGCAAAGTACCGTAGATACCCGCCAGATTCCTATACAGGGAGTGGGTGTGCGTTCGGTGAAATATCCAATGAGCATCGCACGGGCCGATGGGTCTGCCTTGCCGACTGTGGCCGAGTTCGAAATGACGGTGTATTTGCCTGCCGATCAAAAAGGCACTCATATGTCCCGTTTCGTGGCTTTGCTTGAGGATCAGGTCGGCAAGCCTCTGACGATGGACGCCTTCCGCGCCATGTTGCTGGATATGCTCCATCGCCTGGATGCGACTTCGGGCAAGATCAAGGCGGTGTTCCCGTACTTTATGTCCAAGGCCGCTCCGGTGTCAGGGGTGGTCAGCCTGATGGACTATCAGGTCACCCTGGAAGGTCAGGCCTCCGGGGATACAACTGAGTTGTGGCTCACCGCTCAGGTGCCTGTCACCAGTTTGTGCCCGTGCTCCAAAAAGATATCCGACTATGGTGCACACAATCAACGTTCCCACGTGACCGTGCGTGTTCAGTTAAAAGAGGATCTGTCGGTTGACGCTCTGATCCAGGCCATTGAAGCCCAGGCCTCCTGCGAATTGTGGGGTTTGCTCAAGCGTCCCGATGAAAAGTACGTCACTGAGCGAGCCTACGATAACCCCAAGTTTGTGGAGGATCTGGTCCGTGATGTGGCCATGGCATTAAACAATCTGCCGCAGGTGGGTCACTATGTGATTGAAGCCGAAAACTTTGAGTCCATTCACAATCACTCTGCATTTGCCCGCATCGAACGTATGTGAGATGCACCCCGTCAGTCGTCTGTAATCCTTGTGTTTAAAACTAGGCCCAGTATTTGCTGGGCTTTTTTTATGTGGATTGTGGGGAGGGCATGTCATGCCATTTTATGGGTTTGACCTGGGACGGGTGATTCGCCCCGTGCTGGTGTGTCAGTTTTCTGAGCACGTTCGTCCTGGCGTCTTCGGTGAATACCTGACGGCACACGGCATTGCGTGGACGTTATTGCGGGTGGATCAAGGCGAGCCCATTCCTCGTTCCATTGCACCTTACAGCGGTTTGGGATTGATGGGCGGACAGATGAGTGTCAATGACCCCTTGCCTTGGATTGAGCACATGGGGCGATTGATTCTTGAAGCGGACCAACATCATCGTCCCGTCATTGGTCATTGTTTGGGTGGACAATTGATGTCCAAAGCGTTTGGTGCCTCTGTCAGGGCGCATGTTCGAAAAGAGTTGGGTTGGACCGAACTGTCAGTGGTAGATCCAGGCGTGGCCAGCGAGTGGCTCGGCCCTGGGGTGCATAGCATCCCGAGTTTCCAGTGGCATGGTGACACGTTTGACTTGCCCGACGGCGCCCTACATTTACTCCGCAACGCGGCGTGTGACAACCAGGCCTTCGTACTGCACAATAAAGCGGGTGTTGCGCATCTGGGCATGCAGTGCCATATGGAAATGACTCCCGATCTGGTGCGGGAGTGGGCGATGTTGGGGCGCGACGAGATTGAACAAGCGGCAAGGCAAGATGATTTGGCGGTGCAGTCGGTCCAGCAAATGACCGCACGGGTCGAACAGCGCTGTGAGCAGATGGGGGTTTACACCCGGCGGATGTATGACCGGTGGGTCCAAGGTTTATATTGCGGCTAAAGAGGCTGGAAATGCCTGACAAGTCCCAGGTCTTATATAAGATATAATAGTGAAGCGTTAAAATACAAGCTCTGCCCATAAGGCACGGGTTGCGTAGTGTAAGGGTCATCCCCTGAACAACTCCGACGGAGGAAACCTCATATGACCGGTTCTGTTACCGGCTCTCACAAAGAGTTATTTATTCAAGGCGTTACGCATTCGGGTAAAACCTTTCGGCCGTCCGACTGGGCTGAGCGTTTGTGTGGCGTGATGTCCTGTTTTCGTCCGCCGTCGTTGAGCATGAATCAACACCTTCAATACTCTCCCTATGTGCGCCCTGTTGTGGTGGGCGGTCTCAAATGCGTTGTCGTGGATAGTCGTCTGCAAGATATTGAATTGATGGCATATAACTTTGTATTGCAGTTTGCCAAGGACAATGATCTGGTGGTTGTGGACGCGTGTACCTTGCCGGATCGGTGATCGTACTGAGCTGTGCGATAGATCGTAGGTTCGAGATGTTTCGGTTGGATGAGCTGCGCTGTGCGATGGAGCGCAGGTTCGAGACAGCGCTCGCCCCTCTAAAGATTGCTACGTTGTCGCTTCTTCGCCCTGCAGGATAGGGCGTTCGCTCAAGCTTCGCCGCTCACTGGGCCATCCTTTGGATGGCTGCCTATCCTGTGCGGGGTCGTCGCGGGGCTCGGCTTAATCGTCTCTCACCCGCGCCCCACCGCGCCGCGCGCAACTCTCTGACATGCGCATCACGATCGCTCCCTATATATCCCCGCCCGTACGGGCTGACAGCACAATCAGGCCGAGGTCCCGGATGAACCCGCCTGACGTTGGCAGGCACATCTATCACCGCGTTCTTAGCGTTGCGCTGTGCAGTGGGGCCTAGATTCGAGACAGCGCTCGCCCCTCTAAAGATTGCTACGTTGTCGCTTCTTCGCCCTGCAGGATAGGGCGTTCGCTCAAGCTTCGCCGCTCACTGGGCCATCCTTTGGATGGCTGCCTATCCTGTGCGGGGTCGTCGCGGGGCTCGGCTTAATCGTCTCTCACCCGCGCCCCACCGCGCCGCGCGCAACTCTCTGACATGCGCATCACGATCGCTCCCTATACATCCCCGCCCGTACGGGCTGACAGCACGATCAGGCCGAGGTCCCGGATGGGGGCGCACCGGTTGATTGGTCGCACAGCGACCC
>DAITMV010000178.1:0-6159 GCA_036834985.1 Burkholderiaceae bacterium
CCACGAGCCCATAAGAATGAAAAACAGAACCACTGGCACAATGATATGACCTTCGACGAAAGCGATCTTGGCGACGTATCGGCTCCAAAGCATCAGTAAGACCGACCCAATGATGTTGGCGATCACGATGGCCCAGATCATCGTGAACGTAACCGGCAACTGGGTCGTCAACATCTCTACGCCAGGCTTGAGGCCCTGTATGGTCAACGCGCCAAGAACAATGGCCATGGCAAAGTCGCCAGGGATACCGAAGGCCAGCGTAGGCACGAGCGCCCCGCCTCGATCGGCATTGTTAGCTACCTCTGGTGCAATGACTCCGCGTATATCGCCCTTGCCGTATTTTGACTTGTCTTTAGACGACTGTACCGCGTGTCCATAAGCAGCCCAGTCAACGACTGAGCCACCGACCCCTGGCAGAATGCCAATATAGACACCAATGGCTGAGCAGCGCACGACCAGCCACCATTCCTTGAACGTGTCTTTGATGCCTTGCCATGTTCCTCCAGTGCGTAAATCGGCAGCCCCCTGCTGGGCGATGCGGTTGTTGGGGGCGGCCAGTTCCAGCATCTCGGCAATTCCAAAGAGACCCAACACTATGGCGACGATCGGCGGTTGCTGTACTAAGTAGGTGATTTCGAACCAAAAGCGCGGGATACCGCTGAAGTCTGATGCCCCAATGGCTGAAATGAGCAGGCCAAGGCATGCCATCGCTATGCCTTTTGCAAGATTGCTGCCAACCAGGGTGCCTGCCATGGCAAGTCCGAGCACAGCCAGTGCAAAATATTCTGGCATGCCAAATACAAGAACCAACGGTTTGACAATAGGGATAGACAACGCGAGGATAACGGCACCGATCAGACCACCCAGTGCGCAGCTTGTGTAAGCGGCCCCGAGCGCACGTGCCGCCTCGCCCCTCTTGGCCAGCGGATACCCGTCAAGAATGGTGGCTGATGAACCGACGCCTCCGGGTACTCCCACAAGGATGGAACTGATGGCATCGCCTGCCGCGACCGTTGAATACATGCCCAGCAACAGGGCAAAGGCTTCGGTTCCGCTCAGGCTGTAAGTGAAGGGCAGCAATATGATCAGGCCCGTGACACCGCCGATGGCTGGCAGCGCCCCGACCACCATGCCCACTGAAATTCCCACCAGCAAGAACGCAAACGTCTGCGGGTGGAGAATATTGGCCAATCCGAGGCCTAGGGCCTGCCAGTAGGTTGCGTCCATCTGTAGGTTCCTGACTCTAGGACTGATTTGCTAGCTTACTGGCCGCCTTTCTTGATCAACTCTCCAATCCGGTCGATGAATCTCTGCGGTGAGTTTCTAAGTGCCTCCAGTGCCGCTTTCTGCTCGGCCTGACTGGCCCAGATGATCGGTTCGTCGCCGAACCTCTTGCGGTATTCTTCGCGAAAGGCTGGATCGTCAATCACCTTAGCCCAGCCGTCAGACAGAGCATTGTAGGCGGCGTCAGAGGATCGCGGTGGTAGCCACACTGACAGCGAGATATCGGCAGAGAGTCGCTCCGACCACTTGAAAAATTCCCAGTCTTCGCCTGAAGGAGGGCGGCCTTTAATCTTGGCATAGACGAGGTCGAACCGTTGGAAGCCTTCTTTTTCCGCGGCCTCGACACTGCGCGGGTTGCCGTTTGTATCGTACTCAGGGTAGTACCACAGAGGTTTGACTGTCTTGTCCCCCTCCGGGCCAATAGACTGCTTGATGTTTGAGAGGTAGGTACCGAAGTTTTGGCCAATGACATGAACCTCACCACGCTGCAAGGCCGGTCTTTGGGTGGCATCGCCTGCGAACCCTGCGACGTAGCGATAGTTCGCCCCGACCATGTCCAAAGCAATGCGCGTGCGCAGATCGATCGATGACGATGGTGCAAGCCCCGCCATTTTAAATTCCTTTTTGACAATGTCGGCGGGCTCACCGACAAGATTGGTCGCCACCAGCGCTGTGTTCACGGACCTGTGGGCTCCCACCAGGCGCATTTTGGTGTAGTCGAAACGCACACCCTCGGCTTTAGCGACCTGCGCGATGGACAACCACGGGGCACATAGGATCGTCAAGCCATCTGGCCGAGCTTGGTCGTAAACGAAGTTGTTACCTATGACGCCTCCGGCACCGGCCATGTTTTGGATGATGATCCGCGGCGCACCCGGTGTATGTTTGGACAGGTAGGGAGTTACGGTGCGGAAGAACACGTCGGTCGCACCACCAGCCGGGTAGGGTACGATGCAGTTGATGGTCTTGCCTGCGTAGAAGTCCTGCGCCGCAGTGGTGTGTATCGTTAGTGCTGCTGTGACACCTAGCAGCGCCATGCGGATAATGGATCGACGTTTCATGCTATCTCTCCTTTCGTGTGGGTTGGGTTGCTGATTTACTTATGAAATTTGCGGTACTCCACGCGCGCGGCCACTGCAATCGGGCAGGGATTTACTTCGGCGCGCACCTCGGTCTGTACATGGCGCTCAACGCTGGGCTTGTGTGAGCCGCCATCGGGCTCGCCCCAGACGATGCTCACCTCGGTGCCAGGCTGCGCGACCTCGGCATCGACGATGGCCAGCGAGATCCAGCAGCGAAGGTTGGAGGTGTAGACCGGGTAGTGAGAAATGCCCACCGAGCGGCCGTTAACGGTCACGCGGTCGTAGGGCATCGTGGCGTAATGGGAGGCGGGTATGTCCATGTACTTGTAGCGATCGCCATCGCTGAACAGGCTGGAGAAGATGCGCGTGACATCGTCTTTGTGCCACTTGAGCGTGACCTTACGGCGGTGTGATTGATCTTTCATGGCTTCAAGCGCCGAGCGACCGATGAAGTCGTGGTCGAACTTCATGATGTGGCCATAGCCGAGCTCGTAGGGTGTCAGGTAGTAGTCCTCAATGTTCTCACTGACCAGGCTGCCGCCTAGCGAGCTGGTGGCCTCAAAGCCGTCGTCGGGCAGCCACTGGCGATAGGGTTTCATGGCAACACCTGAATAAATCGCCGGCATGGCGGCGGGAAACCAGCCTGATTCGTGTGCAACCGTCGAATAGGTTCTCGAGCCCGCCAGTCGCATGCCCAAGTCTTCACCGGCCTTGCACAACGCTGCCTTGATTTCATCGCTCTGCTCATACGGCCCGAACAGCTCGAGGCCAGCATCACCGGCCATGCCGTGCCGCAGCGCACGCACCGTGCGGCCGGCCACCTTGATCTCGCCCATGCCGAAAAATTTGAAGCCGGTGATTGGCCCACCGTTAGCCCGTTCCAGGATTTCCCAGGCTTTCGGGCCCTGAACCTCAAAACGAAAGCCCTGGCGCGGGCGGGAGTTATCCAGGCTGCGGTCGTCACGTCGCAGTTCAACGTCGTAGCCCCGTGTCTCGACTTGATAGGTCAGCCAGTTGGCCATCGTCGGTTTGTTGACCACGTTGGCCACATAGTCCTCAAGGATAAAAAGGACCGAATCAGCGATGTAGTGTCCGTCTTCGCTGCAGGCGACGAGTTGCTTGGCGACATTGCGGCCGTAATTGGCCATGGAGTTGATGCCCACATCCGTGAGCAGTTGACGCAAGCCCGGTCCCTCGATGCGCAGATCTGTCATGTGATACGACTGGTCAAAAAGCACTGCGGTTTTGCGCCATGCTTCCTGCTCGTCGCGCCAATTGCTGAACTCGGCCTTGATAGGGAACTGGTAGGGCCCCTGCGGGGCATTGCGCAGCATTTCGACGACGTTGCCGCTACGTTGAATCTTATCTTCGAGTGATGCGCTTCTCATATCGTTCCTTTGGACGGTATTTTCTACAAATCGTTGATTTTTGTATCCCACTATAGAAATCCCACTTTTTTAAGGCTAGTAGAACACGGTCGTTGATTGATGTCTTGGCTAATTGGGCAGTAGAATGTTTATCATTTTGTGCGCTGGACACGTGCTGGCGAACTTGATATATTAGACATGAATATTGGCGGTCGAGTCCTTCGAAAGATCCTACCTTGTCGCTTGCATCGTTTCAAGTAGTTGTTAATAAACAGGATTTATTTGAATCTCCGCGAGATTGTTTGGATCGCCTCTTGTTTGTTGTCCACGGAGCGACAGAGGTCATCTCTGCTGGCCATGTTTCGCAACTGGCCGCCAAACAGATTTTTTTCGTTCCAGCTGGTGTTCCAACTGTGCTGAAGCCACTCTGCCCACTAGAGATTAAATCTATCGAATTTAACCGCGGCCTCTGTTTCGCTGATCCAGATTCGGCCGCTTTTTTCGATGAGGTCATGCATTTGTGGTCGCTTCGCGAGCCGCTGGAAGGCAACTGCGAGATCGCTCAGGCGGCAGGGGCGGTTTTCTCTGCATTACGGGGTGGTGGTCAGTCACGGGGTGCCGTCCTGATTGCGGCGCGTGGCAGATTGTTGGGTCTGCTCGCTGCACTGCATCAGCGGTTGTTATGCCGCTCCAGTACCGGCGCAGCTAGCCATGCCAGCAACCGATTCGAGGCCAGTCTGGCGTACATCCAGACCCATGTGGGGCGCCGTGTTGGTGTGGGCGAGCTTGCTTGCATTGCCGGGCTTGGAAGGCGCCAATATGCGGAGGTCTTTCGGAGGCGCACGGGCCAGAGCGTGGCGCGCTATGTGCGAAACGTGCGGATTCGGTTTGCCCAGGGACGCTTGCTGGAGACGGGCGACATCCTGCAGGCCTCTTTGGATGCTGGCTTTGCGGACCTGTCCAATTTCTATCGCGTCTTCAAGACGGAGTTCGGCATGACGCCGCGGCAATATATTGATGGTCGAACGGCCGCCAAACCTGCGCAAGGAGCTTCTTATGCCCGTCAACCGTGAACAGCTTCGGCGTTTGGGTATTGAGTTGCCCGCCCCACTTGTGCTGCCTAGTCCCAACCGCACGGCTGCGGTCCACATCGGTGACACGCTCTATTTGTCCGGGCACGGCGCCGCCTTGCTCGAAGACGACAGCGTCAAGCGACGCGGCAAGGTGGGCCTCGACTTGACAGAGGCACAGGCCCAGGCCACCGCCCGAGCGCTTGCAATCAAGATGCTGGCCACACTGGAGCATCATTTGGGTGATCTTGGTCGTGTGATGCGCGTAGTCAAGATTGTGGGCTATGTCAATTGCGTCCCGCAGTTCGAGCGTCAGAACCGTGTGATCAATGGTGCATCAGATCTTTTTTTCGAGGTCTTTGGGCCTGAGATCGGATGCCATGCGCGCTCGTCGGTGGGTGTATGTGCGTTGGTCGATGACCAGCCGGTCGAGATTGAAGGAGTATTTCATGTGCGTTGAATTGACGGGCTCGTGTTGCGATCGCTTGCGAGTTGTGAATTGTGTGCGAAGATACAGTTGCTTTGCAGCACCATCGCATCGGTGCTCAACGCCTTGGGTACCGAACAGCCATGAGCGACTTCTTGCATAGCTACGATCGCGTGGATCTGATCAAGGACATCCGTGACTTCTGTGAGGCTCACGGTGTTGCCGAGACCACCTTCGGGCGGCTGGCCGCCAACGATGGCAAGCTCGTTGGACGCTTGGCGGCCGGCAGCGCCATCACCAGCAATACGGTTGCTCGATTGCGCGCTTACATGGTCGGAATCTCGTCTTCACGAACCCAGGTCAAGGGCCGACCCCGGCGCAAACACACAGTCTCTACCGCCGCCGCTATGGCCGAGTTGTCGACCCGGGAGTCTGGCATCCGCACCGTCAGCAGCTTTGCCTTTCACGAACAAAGGCAGCGCCATCTTGTGTTTGCTGGCACCACCAATGAGGCTGCAGTGGTAGCCGATCGTTCGGCGGTGGAAATCCGTTCGATGAAGGTGCGTCAACCCGGTATGCGCTTGTTCATCTCGCCCATGGACGATGGCCAGGCCATCAATCGGCTGCTGCGCTCCTTTCACCAATCGTTTCCTGGTGTGCCTGTGCAAGTCGTCATTCGCGGGCGAGGGCTGGAAGAGCTCCAAAGTACCACGAACCTGCTGATCGACCGAATCACGGAGAACCCTCTGACCGTTCTCGTGATGACCAATTTGTACATGCGCGAGGCAGTGCGCCTGCAAAAGCTTTCAGACGACTGCCCCCACGACTTGGTCTGGCGCGAGATCGCCCTGCGTGGCAGTCACAGTATGGACTTTCAGGAGCAGCTTGAGCCCTTGTATCCGCAGCTGGCCGACGAGTGGCAAGTGCAT
>DAITMV010000179.1:0-6074 GCA_036834985.1 Burkholderiaceae bacterium
TCTCCGGACCTGCGCGGGTTAAAAAGCGCAGCTTGGAGGCGCGAATCAGCGCAGTTTCAGGGACGTTGCAGATGGAGAGGGAATCGGTCATGCCCATGGACTGGGCGTATTGCAAGGCTGCGAGCGTGTCTGCCGTTTCGCCCGACTGGGAAATGGTGATCACCAGTGTGTTGGGCAGCGGCACGCTGTCGCGGTAACGGTATTCGCTGGCAATTTCGACAGAGGTGGACACACCGGCGATGGCTTCGAGCCAGTAACGGGCCACGCTACCCGCATGGTAGCTGGTACCACAGGCCAAAATCAGGATGTGCTGTGTGCGGGAGAGAATCTCTGGCGCGTCGGTGCCAAACAACTCAGGCGTGATGGACGATGAGTTCATCACCATCTCCAGCGTTGCAGCGACGGCCCCCGGTTGCTCAAAGATTTCCTTTTGCATGTAGTGGTCATAAGGACCCAGCTCCACGGAATCTGCGGACAACTGACTTTCTACGACCGGGCGTGCGGCGACATGACCGTCTTCATCTGAAATCTGCAGCCCTTTGGGGGTGATGCAAACCACGTCACCCTCTTCCAGATAAATCATTTTGCGGGTGTGCGAGATCAGGGCAGACGCATCGGATGCGATAAACCACTCGCCGCTACCCACACCAACCAGCAAAGGCGCACCCTTGCGCGCCGCCACCAGGGTATTAGGTGTGTCCGACGCAATCAGTGCAATGGCGAACGCGCCCTGCAACTCCTTGATACCCGCCTTAACGGCCTCGTGCAAGCTTGCGCCACGCGACATGCGCTGGTGAATCAGATGGGCGATGACTTCGGTGTCGGTATCGGAGTGGAACTCATACCCGTCAACCATCAGACGACGGCGAATTTCGTCGTGGTTTTCGATGATGCCGTTGTGCACCACGGTGACTGAGAAACCTTCGCCTTCGCTCACATGCGGATGGGCGTTGCGCTCACTGGGTACGCCATGAGTGGCCCAACGGGTGTGTGCGATACCCAAACGGGCGTCCATGAACTTGGCGTGAATTTCCAGCTCAGCCACTCGGCCTACACTGCGCGCGCGGACCAGTTGATGCGTTTGCATATCGGCTACGGCCAGCCCTGCGGAGTCGTAACCCCGGTATT
Organism: Burkholderiaceae bacterium; assembly: GCA_036834985.1. Taxonomy (GTDB): domain Bacteria; phylum Pseudomonadota; class Gammaproteobacteria; order Burkholderiales; family Burkholderiaceae_B; genus DAITMV01. The sequence goes on from DAITMV010000179.1 coordinate 1,129, forward strand.
CGAGACGCTTTAAACCATCGATCAGGATGGGTACACAGTTACGCAGGGTGACTGCGCCAACGATTCCGCACATGTTTATATCCTTTGAATGCTTATTCTTTGCTTATTCTTTGGTGGGGCGGGCCCAGTGCTCAATGGTGAGCTGCTTGGGACGCGATACAGTTAACTTGCCCGCCGGCGCATCTTTAGTCAGGGTCGTGCCAGCACCAATGGTGGCGCCTCGCCCGACCGTCACCGGGGCGACCAGTTGCGTATCCGATCCGATAAACGCGTCGGCTTCGATGACGGTGCGGTGCTTATTGACGCCATCATAATTGCAAGTGATGGTGCCTGCACCTATATTGACTCGTTCGCCAACTGTGGCATCCCCAATGTACGCCAGGTGATTCGCCTTGGCATGCGGGGCAAACTGACTGTTCTTGATTTCCACAAAATTACCCACATGCACGTGATCGCCCAGCACGGTGCCCGGGCGCAAACGGGCAAATGGGCCAATCACACCCTGCTGGCCGACTTGCGCGGAATCACAATGCGAATAGGCGGCCAGACGCGTCTGCGAACCCACCTGAACATCTTTTAAAACACAATACGGACCCACGGACACACCATCTCCGAGCGTTACATGCCCCTCGAACACACAGCCCACATCGATAAACACGTCACGGCCACAGGACAATGTGCCGCGAATGTCGATCCGCGCAGGGTCTGCCAAGGTAACGCCCTCTACCATAAGGGATTGGGCCTGTTGTTGCTGGAAAATACGTTCTAATTCGGCTTGCTGCGCGCGGGAATTGACGCCCAGCACCTCCCAGGGTTGATCGGGCGCAGCGGTATTGACCGGGACGTCATCGGCGACAGCGGCGGCAATGATGTCGGTCAGATAATATTCACCTTGGGCATTGTTGTTTTTTAACCCTTTGAGCCAGCGAATCATCGGGGCGGTAGGGGCCGCCACAATCCCTGTGTTCACCTCCGTGACACGGCGCTGCTCGTCAGTGGCGTCTTTTTCTTCAACAATTCGGCAAACTGCACCGTTTGCGTTGCGCAAGATGCGGCCATAGCCGGTGGGGTTATCCATCTGCAGGGTGAGCACAGAGAGGGCCCGGTTGTTGCAAGCGGCCATGAGGCGTTGCAGGGCCGGCAGACCGATCAGTGGCACATCACCGTACAGCACCAAGGTGGGCATGGCCGGATCCAGAGACGGGATGGCCAGTTGGACCGCGTGCCCGGTACCCAACTGCGGGGTTTGCAGCACCCAGGTGATCGCCTCATCAGCAAACGCGGCTCGCACCTGCTCGGCCCCATGCCCATGGACCACGATCAGTCGACCCGGGTTTAAGGCCTTGGCCGTTTGAATCACGTGACCCAACATGGGACGGCCAGCCACGGGATGCAATACTTTGGGACAGTCAGATCGCATGCGGGTGCCCTTGCCCGCAGCCAATATAATGATATTCATGAGACGATAGGGTATTGAATTTACATGAAGTTTAACATGCGAGCAGCGTGGAGCCGTCGGCTGAACTGGGTTGCAACTGTGTCTTTTGTTTTACTGGGCGGTTGCAGCATGGTGGGGTTGGGTTATAAACAACTGGACCATCTGACTTTTTGGTGGATGAATCGCTACGTCGGTTTTGACGGTGAGCAGGCCGATCTGGCGAAACAACGCCTTGCACAGCTTCATAACTGGCATCGCAAGGAGGAAATCCCCGAGTACATTCGCTGGCTGGAGGAGATGGACAAGCAGTTTCAGGGCCCCATCGGGACGGAGCAGATTCAGGCCATCTCTGACGGCGTACGGCTGCGAATCAACCGGCTGGCGCGCCGGGCTGTGCCCGATCTGGCGGACATCGCCCTGACCCTGACCACGGAGCAAATCCGCAAAATTGCCCGCAGGATGAATGACAACAACCAGGATTTCAGGGAAGACTACCTGCTGGCCCCGGTGGATAAAGTCAAAGCCAACCGGGCCGAACGTTTGTTGGACCAGGCCGACTACTGGCTAGGTTCGCTGGACAAAACCCAAAAACAGCAGATCACCACCTGGTCCAATAACCGCACCCTGTATTACGAGATGTGGTTTGCCGAGCGACAGCTCAAACAACAGGCCATGCTGGCAATGTTGGAGCGTGTTGAAAAAAACAAACCAGCGCCAGCGGTCGTGCGGCAATGGGTACAAGAGGTACTAGGCGGCTTTGAGTACAGCTCCGATGCCCAACGGCAGGCCTACTTTAAAGCCTACGAGCTACAGACCACCAAGGTGGTGGTTGATATATGGAACAACGCCTCAGAACAACAACGTGCCCACGCCCACAAAAAACTGCGCGGATGGATCGAGGACTTAAAAGCCTTGCGGAACACGGCAGAGGCAGGGGCCTGAAAACAAGTGCTTAAAAAATAAGCATCAGGATGCCGGTAAAACCATACAGGTTGGCGCCGCGGATTTCACCGTTGGCAAAAAATCCGACCAGTGGAATATCCCCCAGTTGTTCACGGATGATTTGCAATTCAGCGCCAGATTGACCAAACAACGCGGCGCCGCGCCCATTGCAAGCGATGTAAATAGCGCCTTGCGGTTGTCGTTGCCCTTGCATGCCGGAAAAGCCCGCAGCGTGCAGACTGGACAACTGGGGCGCTGGAGCACCCAGCTCCTCACGCAACTCGGCGCACATGCGAATCAGATCGGCTCGGGCAGCGGCCTGATCGCGCACACAGAACACCAGCCGCTCACCTGCTTGTGCATGGTCTGCGATCGCCAGGGCTTTGTTGCTGGGGTCCAGCCCCACCACCGGTCGAACACGGTAGTCTTCACCACGCGGATGCACACCGGCAAACTTGAGCAGGGCTTCTTCCCGGGCAGCTTCTGCCCCCCGCAGACCGACAAACAACCCGCCGGTGAAACGCTCGGCCAGCGCGGCAGCGGCTTCCTCCAGAGGGCTGTCGGCGCCCAGCAGGGACTGCATGCCCAGGTCGCGCAGCAGGATATCGAGTGCGGGTTTGCCATCCAGCTCCAATGCAAACTGGGCCTTCACATCGGTGATGACATGCTCGGGCCCCACGGGCTGGCAGCCTTGGGTCAGACGAATTTCAAGCGTGACGTTCTCTGAAAACAGCACGCCCGACATCCCTCCGTCAAATGCCTGATTGGCGATTTGCGTAACGCCTTGGCCAGCGCTGACCAAACCACCCACCACTTGCCCGGTTGACACCTTGGTGGCTAAATCGCCCGCCAGGTCTTCAATATCGTCCATCTGTGAATCGACATGCACCAGCGCGGCCGCCATCGCATCACGGCCCGAGCGGTTAATCGTACCGGGCTTGGGCAACGGCTCTCGTCCGGAAAACACCCGGGCACTGTCGGCAGGCAGCTCCATGATCATGGCAGCCAATGCAGGTTCCTGATAGTACTCAACACCTGTGGCGCAAATGCCTTCGGATACTCCGCCGACCCACTGTTCAACCCCTGTTTTACGGCGCAGGGTTGCCAGAATTTGTTCGGCATGTGCGGCGAGTTGATCGGTGAGGTAGACCACCCCCAAACGCTGGGGGCGTGATTTGTCTGAGGCAAATTGTTCGAGCTGGAGCTGACCCTCCAACTGCGCAATGATCAGCTCAACAGCGTACTGCCAATTCGGATGCGTGGCGTGACCAAACCGAAACATTGTTTACTTGCCCGCCCGGGGAGCGCGTGAACCAGTTTTTGGGGCACTACGCGGTTTGGCCGTTGCCTTGGCTTTGGTAGTAGCGGCTCGAGGCTTGCTGTCCGAGGAGCGGATGGGTGGACGGTTCCCCGCGAGCGGACGGTCGGCCTTGGCATCTTTGGGCTTATCACTGTGTGCGGTGCCCGCCGCCATGGCGGCACCCGCCACTTTATTGATTTGGTCTTGCAGAACACCCCACCAAGCGGATGCGCCAGACACGAGATTGGCAGTGGCTTCGGCCGATGCTGCCTTGGCATCAGCGGTCAGGCTGTCCATCGCTTGATTGGCGGTGGCAGCAGCACTGCTCGCCGCGGAGGTGGCAGCGGAGCTTGCTGCGGACGTGGCTGAAGCCAATGGATTGGCGGGCGGCTCCGGCTGCTTTTGATTCAGCAGGCTGGCAAACGGGTTATTGATCGCCGCGGATTTTTCTTCAACCTCAGCGGGCTTTAAACCCAAGGTTGCACCAAAGGACTTGAGCGTGGCAATGGTGCCCCGTTGCACTTCAAGCCCCTGGATGGTCGCCCGCAACATGCTGATGTTGACGTTGAGCCATTGCTCGACCGCACGCAAATCGTTGATCCGCTTGTCCAGCTCTTCCAGATCAGTGGTGGGGGTCACGGCGCTGGGGATCGGCAAACTGCCCCAGATCCTTTTTACAAAATCAAAGCCATCTGTCACAGAAAGTCCCGGTATAAATTTGTTGCTCACAGGCCGCCTCCGTTATTGTTGTATGTACCCTCACTGTACCACCGGCTGCGCCGCTTGGCTTAATGACTCCGGATCATGGTACCCACACCTTGGTTGGTGAGCACCTCAAGGAGCAAGCAATGCTCAATGCGGCCGTCCACGATGTGCACGGAGTTTACGCCGCTCTTGGCGGCTTCCAAGGCCGAGGAAATCTTGGGCAGCATACCGCCTGAGATGGTGCCGTCTTCGAACAGCTCGTCGATGCGTTTGGCGGTCAGGCCTGTGAGCAACTGACCGCTTTTATCCAGCACGCCGGGCGTGTTGGTCATCATGATGAGTTTTTCGGCCTTGAGCACTTCTGCAATTTTACCGGCCACCAGGTCGGCATTGATGTTGTAGGCTTTACCGTCCTCACCAAAACCGATGGGCGAAATCACGGGAATAAACGCATCATCCTGCAAGGCCTTGACGACCGACGGGTCGATGGTTTCGATTTCGCCGACAAATCCGATGTCATGCAGCTGGGCCGGGTTGTCCCGATCAGGCATCATCATCTTG
>DAITMV010000180.1:0-6028 GCA_036834985.1 Burkholderiaceae bacterium
CCCCAGCCCCATGCCCTGCACTCCCAGGGCATCAAGCTGGCGTTTTGCCCAGTACAACCAGGATGATAAAAATGGCTAACGAAATTTTGCGTAAATTGACAATCAAAAACTGCGGCTTTGACGTCGCAACAATCAAAGGCGCGCTAGGCGACCAGGCATCGGTCGAACTCCTCAAGATCGTTGGCATCAGCAAGACTGCCCAACCCGGTCAGACCCCTCTCGGCGACTATCTGAAACTGGTGGGAACCTTTAAAGGCATCAACCTGCAAACAGGCGAAATGTTTGAAGCCAGTTCGTGCATCCTCCCGAACTTTATTACCGAGAGCATTGCAGCCGCATTGCAAGACGGGTCAGACGTCGAATTCGCCCTTCAAATTGGCGTCAAGTCAAAGCCCTCAAGTGTCACCGGGTACGAATTCACCGTGCGACCCCTGATTGAACCCAAGGCCAACGACGCAATGGAGAAGCTGTTAGCACTTTCAGCATTCGCTGAACCCCTGGCGATTGAAGCCCCCAAAGCAGCCAAGAAAGCCAAATGATGCGCCCCCTCTGGTTCCCCGACCGTCGCCAGAGGGTCATTCAGACTGCAAAGACTATTGCAGCCTGGACGCTCTGCATTGTAATTTTTGGTTCTATCGGCATCTTGCTGGCGTGGAGAGGCTAAAAATGAATGTTAAAAATTGGGACATACCAAGCGCTCGATTTGGTGAATGGTGGAACGGCAACACTCACAACCCGCAAAATCCATTTGAAAAAGGATCGGCGGCTTATTGGGCATACGAGGGATGGCATGCGGCGCTTAATTACGACCTGCCAAAACTGGATGACAAAAAATGATCACCTCATGCACCACCTGCCGATTCTCACAAATTGACCTGGGCAAAGGCCCCCAGGCCGGGAAGCTACTCTGTAGGCTTAACCCTCCTTCACCATTTGCCATTGCGATCCCTACCTCCCAAGGCGTCACAGTACAAGTGCTTACCATTTGGGCAACCGTCACTGACAATGACGTTTGTCATCAGCACCTACCGACAGGAAAAATACAGTAACTGTCACACTTTTCTACACTCACGGTTACACTTTAAGGCCCTTTACCGGGCCTTTTTCTATTCTTAACACCAGGAAAAACAACATGGCAACACGACAAAAACGACCCGAGCCCATAGCAGAACTCGAAACGAATGACCCCTGGCGGCAAGTGAGCGAGCCCCTGGAAATGGCAAATGGGGTAATGGCGATTCACTGGCGCAACACTGATACCGGGCAAACCCGCATAGTCCCGGCAGGGGTTCACCCCGACGATCAGGCCCTGGAGAGTTATGCCCTGCAAGCCCCCGAAGCCCCGCAGGAGGAAGAAACCGCGACCGACCGAGTCGCAGCCCTCATGCAGATCGCAGGCGGTGCTGATCGCGCAGAACTCAAGGTCTACCGCATGAAAGACGGGCAGATGGAGTATTGCCGAGGGTTCAAGCCCTCAGAATTCGAGGAAGGCAATTTCGACATGATCCGCGACCGATTCGGCCCTGGCGAGTACCAGATCAGGTTGTATGCTGAACATCCAGTACACAAGAAAATGTGCGTGCGCTCAAGCGTCAAAATTAAAATTGCCGAGGATCGCAGCGATATAAGTGGCGGTGGCAACATGAACAACGGCATGAGCCAGGTACTCCAAACCATTGCCCAAGGCCAGCAGCAGATGCTCGAAGCCCTGGTGTCCATCAAGTCGGCCCCTGCCAAAGACCCCATGGAGGAAATGACCAAGATGATGTCGATGATGTCCATGATGCGCGAGGCAATGGGCTTAAACCAATCCCAAGGCCGCGAGAAATCCAGCATTGGCGAAATCGTCTCAGCGATCCGCGAATTGCGAGGCGCAGCTGACGAAATCGCACCGCAGCAAGACAAGGAACCCGACGGTCTAATGTCAGTGCTGCCCAAGATGCTCGAACTGGTGAGCAAAGGCCAAGAACATCAACAGGCCAACGCGCAAGCGGTTCAATTTCCCCCGGTGCAGCTACCTGCATCATTCCAGGCCCCGCAGCAGCCCGAGCCCCAACAGCAAGAGCAACCCCAACCAGAAACTCAGGAAGAATCAGATATGAAAATGTTTACGATGATTAAGCTAAAAAGCTATCTCAAAACCCTGGTTGATCTTGCAGTCAAGAAAACGTCAGTAGAGCAGGGCGCAGAGTTTGTTTATGAAAAAATTCCCGATGACTTGATCGAAATCATGGCCCTTGACAATTGGTTCGACCTCTTGACATTCGTGGCCCCCGACGTCAAAGAACACCACGAATGGTTACAGCAAGTGCGCGACAAAGCCCTGGCGATGTTCGAGGAAGCTGAAGCCGAGCAACCCAAAAAATAATTGACAGTCCGGGATTGGCGGTTAAACTCCGCAAAATATGATGCTTGCCCCAACCCCGGTTCTCTCTGGTTACGTTGTGCCATTGGCGAACGGCTACAGCGGCGTGCAACAGACCCTCAAGGTCATGCGGCAACTGGTGAACCAGTGCAAAACCAACATTGAAATCAGGCAGGCCGCGACCAACACGGTTTTTTTGACGCCTGAGAAGGACGAGTATTCAGAGGCTGAAGCCCTGTTCAATTTTGTGCGCGACCGCATCCGATACGTCAAGGATGTCAACGACGTAGAGACACTCAGCACGCCCATGATGACCCTGGCAGGCAGGCTGGGCGATTGCGACGACCAGACCGTGCTCCTGGCGTCGCTCCTGGAGTCGGTGGGTTACCCGACCCGGTTCGTGATCGAGGGATACACTGCACAAGGTCAATTCGACCATGTGTATATGCAGGCGCTGGTATTCGGTCAATGGATCAGCATGGATCCGACCGAACAGCACTACATGGGATGGTCACCCCCTGATCCGGTCACACAAGCTATCGAGGTTGTCTAATGCAAATACCCGCACTTTTTAAACCGATGAGCCTGGGCGATCCGTTTGATTTAACGGACTGGTGGGCATCCGCGCCTGATGTTGTTGATACTGTTTTTGCACAGCCTGACGTTACATATGACTTTTCAATTCCGGACGTGGCGATTGTCAACGCGTCGGGAGACGTCAGCACGCAGTCAGGCCAGACCCTTATCAGTGCTGACGCGCTTAGCCAGATCGCTACCAACAACCCTGGCAGCGAAGCCCAGGCAGTCGCTCAGACTTTGCAAGTCACCGCGCCCGATTGGGCAAAACAATTCAAGAACACTGATGAACTTGTGCGAGCCGCAGCCGGGCTATTTAGCACGGTCAAGGCGGTGATTACAGGACAGCCGATACCTCGCGCCACACAGAGCCCTTATGTGTTCGGCCCTGGACAACTCCCGGCAACAGTCAAGCCAGCCATGTCAACGACCACGATCCTATTGATCGGCGGCGCGGCGCTCGCAGCAGTCTTACTTCTACGGAGAAAATGATGGAATCCCTTGTACCTGACCAAAGCCAACTGACTTTTTATCCAGAGTTTGAAATTTTCCGGGACGCGCAGGGCAACGCCTATCAGTATGGCCCGGCTGGAACACTTCAGGCGGTAGAGACTACCAACGCAAGCGATCCAACCAACATCAAGGCAGGCGGCTACGCATCTGTGTTAGAACAGGTGGCCCCTGGCATTGTGCAGAAAATCAATCAGACCCAAGTGCCTGGCGAGTCGTGGATTGACACATTGCAGAAGCTAGTGCCAGCGCTGACCATGACGGTTCAGCAGGTGCAATTGATGCAACTCAATATCGAGCGAGCCAAGAATGGTTTGCCTCCGCTTGACATTGCAAGCTATAGCGGGATCGGCGTCAATGTCGGTCTGTCACCTGAAACAAAAAACCTCCTGATCTACGGCGGCATTGCTTTGCTGGCAGTTTTCTTTTTGACCAGGGGTCGGTAATGTTGGCGGCTTACTCTACCCGCAGATCGTCGGTGGTGCTTAACCCCAGGGGCCGGGTATTGGGTGGACTGGGCGAAGAAGGCGGCGGTGGTGACGCCCCCGGCGGTAGTGGTGATTCGTCAGGCGGCGGTTTTGACACTGGTGGAGGTGATAGCGGAGGCTACACTGGTTTTGCCCTGGCAAGAGCCGAGGCAGAAATGGCGGCAATAGCAGCCGCGCAGGATGCCGAGGAAGCAGCCAACGCAGCGCGAGAGGCATCATACTCAGGATCACCAACAGCAGCCCAGGCGCTGGCTGAAGCCCAGGCAGCGGCTAAGGATGCAGCAATGGCTGAGGAGGAGGCTGCGATGTATGCAAATATCGCGTCGATATCAAACGTCGCAAGCAAAGCAGCCTTGACAGCAAGCAGTGTGACAGCAAAACAGGTGTCTACTGTTGTTGCGGGAGTATTAGGAATGTTTGGGATACCTGGCAGAATTCTTTCACTGTTAGAAAGCGTTACCGGGGTTCTTGGCAAAGCGATTGCAGGTACAGCCACAAAAAGTGATTACACCAACGCCCAACAAGCGATTGACAACGCACGCAATGGAGCAGGCGGCGACCCGCAATTGCAGGAGCAGATCAGCAAAGTTCAACAGAGCCTGAATGCCGTGAAAAACGCAGGCGTCGAGGCCGCGATTAAACAGCTTTACGCGACCTATGCCCACCGAGCCGTTGACCCCGGCGCGATGAAATATTGGTCAGACCGTTTCGGCCCCACTGTGAGCCCAGATGAGGTATTGCAGTTTCAAGAATTCTTGTACGCCAACGAACCCAACTTACGCCCGGCAGTGGTGACCAAGATCACACCAGCGGCAGGCGCAGGCACTGGCCTGGCTTTGCCATTGATCGCAGCGATTGCGGGTTATTTCATTCTAGGGAGTTAGCATGATCATTCAAGGTTCACCGGACATTCTGCAAGGCCCCCAGGGTCTTAACGGTCAGTTTGGCGCATTCGCGGCGGCTGACGATGCGGTCAAGCAGCTATACCGCGACGTGCTCGGGCGTGAAGCAGACCCAGGCGGTTTACAGTATTTTGTAGACCGTTTCGGCGACACTGTAGAGCCAAACGAAGCCGCGATATTCGCATCGATGGCGCAACCTGAAATTGTGGCTCGGGATGCGTTCCTGGCGCAGCAGGCGGCAGCGGCGATTGAAGCAGCCAACAAGAAAGTTATAGCAGACGCCTACGCAGCAGCCCAAGCCGCATCAGCAGCCGCAGCACAGGCGCAGACAGCCGCTGCAGCGCAAGCAGCCGCAGCGATGCGTGAGCGTGCCATTGCAGCAGTCAAGGCTTTGTACTTGCAAGTGCTAGGACATGAAGGGGATCAAGCAGGCATAAATTATTTTGCTGACCGTTTCGGCGATGTAATCGACCCTGACGAACTGCAAATATTTAAAGACATGGCGCAGCCTGAGATTGACGCCCGGAACAAGTACCTGGCAGACATGGCAGCTAAATCGGCTGATGATGCGAAGAAAGCAAAAGAGATTGCTGATCAGTTTGCCAAAGCATCAGCAGATGAACAGTCTAGACAAGCAGCAGCAAGAGCATCAACACTTATTAATACGGTTTATCACGCGGACGGAAGCCACACAGAGTATTACGTCGATGGTACTTACGAGACATTTGGTGCTCGCGCAACAGGTCTAGGGCCTATTCCAAGTGACATACTCAATTGGATGCAACCAGACCCGAACGTGAAAAGAGTGACAACCTCAACCAGCACCATTAGCCCTGCCTTGATCCTGGCAGCAGCGGCGGCTTACTTTTTTGCGGGGTGATCCATGAGTGCAGCGTCAGTCAAAGATTATCAAACCCGAAACTGGGATGGGTTTTTTCAGTCGCCCGAGTACATCAAATTTACTGACTCCATGCAGGGGCAAATGGGTGACCAGGACGTCTACGTGTCGCCCTATTTTGGCAACGTTACCGGGCAGGTATTTGGCGCGGAGATGGACTACGCTTTCGAGGCTTTTCAGACCCGCATCCAGAACGAAAAGCCGTACAAGGTCGAGGTCAGGGGCTATCCAAATACCAGCGGCATTCATTGGCTGTTGTTGGCAGCAGCAGCATTCTATTTTTTAAGTT
>DAITMV010000181.1:0-6004 GCA_036834985.1 Burkholderiaceae bacterium
GGCCATGCGACTATTACACGCCGGCACCCCGAGCTACATCAATCCGGAGCAATGGGGGTTTTCGGCCAGCGGGGGCGAAGGCCCGGAAGAACCGCCCGACACCCAAAGCGATTTGTATGCATTGGGCACAACGCTCTATGAACTGCTCACACACGGCAAGTTACCTTATGGCGAGGTGCTGCCCTACCAGCGTGGACGCTTTTACCGCGACCCCACCCCGCCCAGCCGACACAATCCGGAAATCCCGATCTGGCTGGACCATGTGGTGATGAAGGCTGTGGCGCGTGACAAGCGCCAACGGTTTGAAACGGCGGAAGAGTTTTTGCTTGCGCTGGAGCGGGGAGCGTCGCGCCCCCTGACCGCCCCAAGCAGCACACCGCTGATCAAGCGCGACCCCACCTTGATGTGGAAAATCGCGCTGGCCATCAGCCTGCTGTTTAACCTCTTGCTAGCGTATTGGCTGGTGTTTTTGCCGTCACAGTAGAGGCGGCACGCCCGCCCTTTTCGGCCCAGGTGCGTGTCCAGCGAATCTGCATGACACGCAACATGCCCAGCATCAAGACCGCACACACGGCAAACCCAATAAAGCCCCACATATAGGTGCCGGTGTATTGCTTGGACATCCCCATGGCGTTGGGTACCAAACCGCCGCCCAAAGCCCCTACTTCACCAATCATCGAACCGGCCACAGCGGTTGCCAGAGGCCAGCGCAAGGGAACCAGCTGGAACAACGCACCGTTACCGGCGCCCAGGGCAGCAAAGCAGAGAATCAGCAACAAGGTGGTCAGTGCCAATGAACCGCCCGCCATGCCACACAAGGTAATGGTCACACTTACAGTGGCCAGCACCACGGTCAAGGTGTTGATGCCGCCCCAGTGGTCCGAAATCCAGCCACCAAACACACGCACCGCAGCCCCCATAAAGGCCGCCAGCATCGACAACTGCCCTGCCTGCACCTTGCTTACACCAAACTGGTCGTAATAGTACGTCGGCAAAAAGGTCGTCAAACCGATAAAGCCGCCAAAGGTGATTGCATAAATCAGGCTAAAGGCCCAGCCGTCTTTTTCAAACATGCAGGAGACGTGTTCACGCAATGAAGCGTGTTTATCGATATCAGCAGGCTCTTTGGCAAACACCACCATCACCACAAAGGGAATACAGATCGCGATCGCGGCAATGCCATACACCGCTTGCCAGCCGTACTTTGCAGCCAAGGCAGGCGCCACAAGCACAGACACCGCGGTGCCTACGTTACCCGCACCCACTAGACCCATCGCCAGGCCTTTGTAACGCTGAGGAAACGAACCCGCCCCCAGGCTGAGCGCCACGCCGAAGCTGGCCCCCGCAATACCGAGCAATACGCCCATGGCCAACAGTGAGCTGTATGAGCTGACAAAGAAGTAACCAAACAGCAGCGCCACCAAAATCATGCCCATCTCGACCATTGTGGCCGCCTTGCGCCCGATGTACTGCGACAGCAAACCGAGCGGAAAACGCATAAACGCCCCCGCAAAGATAGGCACGGACAACATCACGCCCTTTTGTGCGGCGGTCAGCTGATAGGTTTCAGAGATAAACGGAGCCATTGCACCATTCATGACCCAAATGCAGCATGAAAAGGCAAAGTACAGGAATGAAGCGAACAAAGTTGGTGCATGACCAGACTTTAGAAAGGTCGTATTACTCATGATGAAGGTTTCTTTCCAGGTTTTATGTATGTGTTTTCAACCTGTACTGCGAAAACTGTGCCATCAGCCAACAACCTGATTTGGTGCACGCGCTCACCCCCCACACCAAGAGCCCGAAACGCGCAAGTCGCCGATAACTATTTGTATCTTATCCATGAATTTTCATCAATTTGATTGCGTGACCCCATAGGGTGTGTTCCTATGTACAGCACCAATTATTCATAACTTTCAGAGGGATAAAACATGGCTAAAACCATTCGACTGTTAGTGCTTGCCGCCACCCTGGCCATCACTTCCACCAGTTTTGCAGCAACAGCCATTGCCGTAGATGACGAAGCAGGCTCCAGAGATGCAGGTTACGGTCTGGGCGGTGGAGACAACATGTCCGAAGCAACCAAAGAAGCCATGAAAAACTGCAAACAAGCAGGTAACTCCAGCTGCCAAATCGTTTTGAAGTTTGAAAAAGGCTGTGGAGCCTATGCGAATTCCAAGAGCTATGCCGGTGTTGGCAAAGGTTCGACCAAAAAAGCTGCCGAAACAGCGGCACTTGAAGAGTGCGGCAATTCAGCCTGCAAAATCCTGGTGTCCGACTGTGAAGAATAAAGGTATGGGCGTCTTGAGCCTTTAAGCCCTGTACTTTAGGGAGAAGGTATCCCGAATCCAGGCATCATGGCCCTCCTGCTCATACAGGGTGGGAGGGTCGTTTTTATTGACAAACTGCTGGCGAAACTCATTCAGACGGGTTGATACGTCGGTTTGTTTGACCAAATGACCCTCAACAAATTCTAGCTCGAGCACATGGCGATACTTCCAGGCCGGATGAAACCCCATGTGCACATACAATTCGTGGATAAAATCTCTGGCAATCAGCAAGCCGCCCTCAAACGAGAGCGGTAAATCCACGTTTTTATAATTAAACAAAAAACGAGTGTGTGTCTCGGACGGCTCTGGCTCGCGCCCATTGACCAGCGGTGGCGCTATAGCCTTCAGCAAATGATGATTGATCGACAGGTCTTTGAGCACCAGTTGCTGGCCCTGCAGACCATAGCCACACACGTAACCACTCCAGCAACCGGTGTCCGCACTAAAAGGGATAAAACCGTGGTCCACCGGCTCATACAAACCTTCGCCACACACCCCGGCGATGACGTAATGCTCATGATCCAACTCAAAAGAACTCGACACTTGGGCAGTCATGTCTCCCCCGATTTTGATGGAAAAAATCAGCGCAGCAACTTACATCATGTCACTGTTTGGCGGTAAATTCACGTCAATTACACTGCGGCAGTTTTAGAGAGGAAAAACCATGACAATCAAGCAAATACTGGCTGCCACATGGCTCTATGCCACGATGGTGACACTGGCCTGGGCGCAATCCAATCCGTTGTGCGCAGGCTATGGCGATGCAGCACATTGGGCAACCGACAAAGACGCAGTGGCGTCAGCACCGCAAAATCATAGAGTCGTGATGGAAAACGACTTGATACGGGTTCTGGAAGTCACCGTACCCCCAGGTACGCGCGAGGCCAATCACCACCACCGGTGGCCCAGCGTGCTGCTGATTGATTCACGCCCGCCTTACATCAACTATGACAAGGACGGACACGCATTTAAATCGGTGATACAGGCCCAGCCCAGCGCCGACCTTCCCTTGGCCGTTCGACTTGCACCGCAAGCCGAGCATGCAATTGAGAATACGGGAGATAAACCCTTTCACGCCATCCGGATTGAATATAAAACGCTGTGTAACCCGTAATTTTGGGATGGCAGGACAAAAAAATACCCGCCACATGGGCGGGTATTTTTTATTTGGCGGAAGCTGTGAGATTCGAACTCACGATGGGCTCGCACCCACGCCGGTTTTCAAGACCGGTGCATTCAACCGCTCTGCCAAGCTTCCAAGCCCTCTACTATAGCACAGGTTTAAAAGCTCAATGCAAACCCAGCCGCTTTCGCATGGCCTTCATCGACCAATAAGCCGCCCCGGCCACGACCGGAATGCCGATGCCAATACACAGCTCCGGGTCAACGTGCAGGCCCGTGGCTTTTAAGGCTTTGGCGATGTATCCAATCAGGCTCACGCTGTAATAGGTGATGGCCACAATGGACAACCCTTCCACTGTCTCTTGTAAACGCAGTTGGAGTTTGGCACGGCTGTCCATCGATTCGAGCAGCGCCTGGTTTTGGGCTTCACGCTCAATTTCGACACGGGTGCGCAGCAGTTGTGTCGCGCGGGAAATCCGCTCGCTCAACTCTTGCTGGCGGCGGGCGGTCCAGGCGCAGGTTTTCATGGCTGGACCCAAGCGACGGGTCATGAATTCGCCCAGTGACTGCATGCCGCTGGTGCGCAGTTCTTTGAGTTCTTCGATCCGCTTTTGCACCAGATCAAAATACGCTTCGGCGGCAGTAAACCGAACACGGGTCTGGTTACTGATGTTTTCCACGTCAGCCGCCAAGTCCGTCAGGCGCCCAAGCAAGCGGCGATCGGTTTCCAGGCCATCTTTGGCGCTTAAGGCATCGGCACTTTCGCTTTGACTGGCTATTTCGCGGGTCATCTCTACCAGCGCTTGTTCTGCACTCGACAGCTTTGGCAAGGTATCCCGCGCCACGGGAAAACTCAACAACGCCGCCATGCGGTAGGTTTCTAGTTCGATCAAGCGCTGGATGATCCGCCCGGCCTGCCGTGACCCCATGCCCTGATTACACACCAGCATGCGTGTGGTACCGCGATCAGTGATCACAAAATCGGTAAATACTTGCCCTGCTCCATCGGCCATGGTGCCGCCGATCAGGGTATTGCCGTCAAAGTAGCCCGCCACCGAGGCGGCATCGTGCGCAGCGGTGGACTTTTTCATAAACAGGTCAATGGCCACCAACAAAGTGCCGGGCATGGCGTTGAGCCAACCAGGGGGCAGTCGCTTGGCTGCGGAGCGGTCAAAGGCGATCGCGGTGTCTGCCCGTTCAAACAGGTAAAAGCTCACAAACTCGGTGTGCCGCTCAACACGCATGCGCAGGGCAGATTCTCCCTTGCTCAAGGTGACACTCACCTGAGGGGCATCCCACCGCGGTTGCTCATCGGGTGGCACCTGATAATCGATTGCGAGATTTTTCAGGTGATCGGACAGTTGCAATTTTTGTTCCGCGTTACACACCAAGGCAACATGAAACACCCGTTCCTGAGGCCACATGGCCTCGGGCGGACGGGAATGGACTTCATCGTTGAGCTCTTGGCGGAGCGGATGAAAAGCAGGCAGACGTGCGCGTAAATTGTTCATAAGGTGTCACAGGGCAAGGTTTATGCCCGTTCGCGGATGGTCGGCCAGGCCTTTGACAGGTAGTAACACATGGACCAGACGGTCAGCACGGCAGCCACCCAGATCAGGAGATTGCCAAACAGCTTCATGTCCAGCCCCAGCAGGTGGTCATTAAACAGCAGCATGGGGATGGCTGTCATTTGGGCGATGGTCTTGAATTTACCCAGAGAATTGACGGCGACGCTGTTGCGCGCACCGATCGAGGCCATCCATTCGCGCAGGGCTGAAATCGTGATTTCGCGGCCAATGATGACCAGCGCGATGATGGGGTGCACCCGGCCGAGTGCCACCAGCACGATCAACGCGGCGCTGACCATGAGTTTATCGGCCACAGGGTCCAGGAATGCACCAAATGATGAGGTTTGATTCCACTTGCGTGCCAGGTAGCCATCAAACGCATCAGTAATGGCAGCACCAATAAAAATGATGGTGCCCACGCAATTTTGTACGGACTCACTGACGATGTCGTGCGGGAAAAAGTAAATGCCGACGACCAGGGGGATCATGACAATCCGGACCCAGGTTAAGAACATCGGTAAATTCAGTGGCATGAGCGTTAGCTTTCAATCTTTTTGTTATCGTATCCAACTGGAAGGATACAACACTTAACACCGGTTCTGCGGGCGCGGTTTAATGCAGGCGCCGATATATTTCTTCGGCCAGGGTGGCCGATATACCCTCGACAGACATCAGGTCTTCCATGCTGGCGGCTCTGACCCCCCGCATGCCGCCAAAGCGGGTGAGCAATTTTTGACGACGCTTGGCACCAATGCCTTCAATATCGTCAATTTGTGACACAGTGCGTGCCTTGCCTCGTTTGGCACGCATGCCCGTGATGGCAAAACGGTGCGCTTCGTCTCGAATTTGAGCAATCAGCATCAACGCAGGGTGAGTTTTACCCAATTCAAGCGGCTCGCGCCCATCAGTAAATATCAGGGTTTCCAGGCCCACCTTGCGGCCTTCGCCTTTGGCCACCCCCACAATCACGGATGTATCCAGGCC
>DAITMV010000182.1:0-5993 GCA_036834985.1 Burkholderiaceae bacterium
GATTTCATCCACACTCTTCGCTTTGAATTCAGCCGCGTGATTGACATAACTGGGCAGATGCTGGGCTGAACAGGACGGTGTAAACGCCCCTGGCAGCGCCAAAATTGCAATCGTTTTACCTTTGGTCAGCTCTGAAACCTTGAACGCGTTGGGTCCAAGGGAGCAACCGGCGGTTTCAACTTCGATGTATTCGTGCAGCGTGCTTTCAGGCAAGCGGCTACCTACGGCGATGGTCATGTATTTCTCCTACGTTAGACACGTAACTTTAATTGAACGCCCGATGACAGCCGGGCAAGCGCACAGATTACCATGCGCTTGCCTTTACTGTTGGCGCAAACAGTAACGAGTCCGATTTTTGCAAGTGGTCGAGCCACTCTCACTGGTCAAGGCATCAAGCCCTGACGCAGTTAGTCTGCCTGACGGCGCAAAAATGCAGGGATGTCGTAACGGTCCATACCACTTTCTTCCAATGCAGCCACTCGATTGGCCGCATTGTCACGCGGATTGCGCCACACAGCCGGGGTATCGTAGTCGGCGTACTGGTTATAAGCACTGGCGCTGTCGGTCCCGGTGGCACGCATTTCGTTCTGGTGCAGTGAAGGACGTGATACCAGTACAGGCTTGGCCGCCTTGCGACCCAGACCTGTCGCAACCACGGTCACGCGCAAATCGTCACCCATGGTTTCGTCGTAAGCCGTACCAAAAATGACAGTCGCATCTTCCGCTGCGTAGGCGCGGATCGTGTTCATGACTTCCTTGGTTTCCTTGAGCTTTAAGCTCTTGCTGGAGGTGATGTTAACCAACACACCGCGTGCGCCGGACAAATCAACACCGTCGAGCAATGGAGAGGCGATGGCTTGCTCAGCGGCAATGCGTGCACGATCAGGACCGCTGGCCGTGGCGGTGCCCATCATCGCTTTGCCCAGTTCGGACATGATGGTTTTGACGTCTTCAAAGTCGACGTTCACATTACCTTCTACGTTGATGATCTCGGCGATGCCTGCGCATGCGTTGTGCAAGACATCGTCTGCGGCCTTAAAGCAGTCTTCCTGGGTGGCGTCATCACCGACAACATCCAGCAGCTTTTCATTGAGAACAACAATCAGCGAGTTAACTTTACCGGCCAGTTGATCGAGACCTTCTTCAGCTGCGCGGCCGCGTTTGCTGCCTTCAAAATCAAACGGCTTGGTGACCACCGCCACGGTCAGGATACCCAATTCCTGGGCCACTTCTGCAATCACGGGCGCCGCACCGGTACCGGTACCACCGCCCATGCCGGCAGTGATAAACACCATGTGTGAGCCACGCAGTGCATCACGGATACGATCACGGTCTTCTTCAGCGGCCTGACGGCCTGCCTCAGGTTTGGCACCTGCCCCCAGACCGGTTTTACCCAGTTGAATCTGGTGATGAGCATGGGTACGTGACAACGCCTGCGCATCCGTATTGCAGCAAATAAATTCAACGCCTGAGACGCCTTTGCCAATCATGTGTGCCACAGCGTTACCGCCTGCGCCACCCACACCTACGACTTTGATGACCGTCCCACGGGTTTCGGTCTCTAGAATTTCAAACGACATGTACATCCTCCTTCGTTACAGGTTGTGCGCCAAAAAAAACGTTAAAAGTTACCCAAGAACCAGTCTTTCATCCTTGAGAAGGTTTCCTTGAAATTGCCGGTTTGCTGCGCCACCCGGCGACCTCTTAATTGTTGTGCCCGAGCTTCGCTGAGCAAGCCCATCGCGGTTGCAAAACGCGGGCTGCGAACTACATCAGATAACCCGCCGGTGTATTCCGGTACCCCGATACGGACAGGTTTGAGAAAAATATCCTCACCGAGCTCAGCCATGCCGGGCATCAGGCTGCAACCGCCAGTCAGCACGATGCCTGAGGACAGCAGCTCTTCGTAACCTGACTCACGAATGGTCTGCTGAACCAGCGAAAACAACTCTTCTACCCGCGGTTCAATCACGGCCGACAGGGCCTGACGGGACAAGGTCCGGGGGCCCCGTTCGCCAATCCCGGGGACATCGATTTGCTCAGAAGGGTTGGCCAGCGTCTGCTTGGCCACACCGTAGCGAATCTTGATTTCTTCGGCATCCGGTGTGGGTGTGCGCAAGGCCATCGCAATGTCGTTGGTGATTTGATCACCGGCAATTGGAATCACAGCCGTGTGGCGAATAGCGCCCCCATTAAAAATGGCGATGTCTGTGGTGCCCCCCCCAATATCGACCAAGGCAACACCCAGTTCCTTTTCGTCTTCGGTCAGAACCGCCAGACTGGAAGCCAGCGGCTGCAAGATCAGGTCCTGCACCTCAAGGCCACAGCGGCGAACACACTTGATGATGTTCTGCGCCGCAGAGACCGCACCGGTCACGATATGCACCTTGACTTCGAGACGAACCCCGCTCATACCCAGCGGTTCGCGTACGTCTTCCTGACCGTCCACAATGAATTCTTGTGGCAAGACGTGCAGAATTTGCTGATCCGTCGGTATGTTCACGGCCTTGGCGGTTTCGATCACGCGGGCCACGTCAGTTTGTGTTACTTCACGGTCTTTGATGGCCACCATGCCCGAGGAATTAAAGCTTCGGATATGGCTGCCGGCAATGCCGGTGAACACGGTTTTTATTTTGCAATCGGCCATCAACTCGGCCTCTTCGAGCGCACGCTGAATCGACAGCACGGTGGACTCAATGTTGACCACCACGCCCTTTTTCAGGCCCTTGGAGTCGTGCTGGCCCATGCCGATGACTTCAAAGCGTCCGTCAGGCAACAACTCGGCCACCACCGCAACAATCTTGGAGGTACCGATATCCAGACCTACGATTAAATCTTTAAATTCTTTGTTCATGTTTTGTCCACTCTTACCGCACTGCGACGCCGGATGTTCCACTGACCATGATCCCTTTGGGTTGCTGCAAAGAGTCGCCTTTAAGTGCAAACCCGTTGGGGTATCGCAGGTCAAAGACCTGCAAACTCTTCATCAGCTGATTCATCACCACGGGATAACTTTTTAAATACAGCGTTACGCGCTCCTGTAAGGTGCTGGGTGTCTGTTCCCGACCCAACTCCAAACGTAACCCACTACTTAACACCACACTCCAGGCAAAGCGGTCCGACAAACGAATATCCACGGGGGTTTGATTCAATTTGCTCAGCCACTCTTTAATACTATTAAAACGAGTCAACACCAGCGACTCACTGCCCACAGGTCCATACAGCACGGGCAGTTCGCCTTCTTCTTCCGCTTCAGCCATGTTGGCGATAAACACTTCGCCATGATCATTGAGCAACTTGGTCTCGCCCCACTGGGCAACTGCATGATGCTCTTGCAACTCAACCAGCAAACCATTGGGCCACACACGACGCACAGACGCTTTACGCACCCACGGCACGGTTTCAAACGCAGCGCGGGCCGATTCCAGATCCATCGTAAAAAAGTTGCCTTTTAGACGCGGAATGGCATTGGCGCGCACGGCGGAGGCGTTGATGTGTGTCAGGTCACCATCCACGCGTACTACCTTGAGCGAGAACATCGGACGATGCGCCACCCAGGCGATACCTGCAGCCAACAGCAGGACGAGCGCTATCAGCGAAAACAAACCCGCTACAACGTTCATCAACCGACTGTCATGCCACAAGCTTCCCAGCATTTAGGTACCTCGCTTTGGTAACGATGACTTGAGTGATGCGCTGGCCAACAACTGCAGCACCAACTCGTCATAACTCAAACCAGCAACACGAGCGCTCATGGGCACCAAGGAGTGGTCCGTCATGCCCGGTGAGGTATTGAGCTCCAACAACCATGGACGCTGTTGCGAATCGACCATCACATCGGCCCGCCCCCAACCACTACATCCCAAACTGGTGTACGCCTGAACCACCATGGCCTGTATGCTGTGCTCCAACTCGGCAGGCAAACCGCTGGGACAGTGGTACTGGGTTTCATTGCCCAGGTACTTGTTGTGATAGTCGTAATTGCCACCGGGGGCCACAATGCGGATGACCGGCAAGGCACGCGCCTCAGCGCCATTGCCAATCACGGGGATCGTCAACTCCATGCCGCTGATAAACGCTTCAGCCAAGACGTGTTTGTCATACTGATAGGCCGTTTCAAATGCAGTGGTTAACTGCGACACCTCGGTGACTTTGGTCAAACCCAGCGTTGAGCCTTCTTGAGCGGGCTTGACAATCAACGGTAACCCCAAACGATCTGCCACCGATTGCGCATCAAACCCGGGCTTCAAATCTACCCAGTCAGGTGTCGGCAAGCCGACGGTTTTCCAGACAGCCTTGGTCAGTACTTTGTCCATCGCCAGGGCCGATCCCAGAACCCCGCTGCCGGTGTAAGGAATGCCCAGCCATTCGAGTGCACCTTGCACGGTGCCATCTTCACCAAAGCGCCCATGCAGGGCGATGAACGCGCGGTCAAACTGCCCCTGCGCCAGCTCGACCACCGAGTGCTCAGCCGGATCAAACGCATGTGCGTTCACACCCTGACGCAGCAAGGCCTCGAGCACCATGCGACCTGATTTTAACGACACCTCACGTTCAGCGGACGGGCCGCCAAACATCACCACTGTTTTGCCCAATGACAGGGGATTGATCTGCGGCTTCACGCCACGCCTCCTAACAATTTAAGTTTGGCTGGCAAGCCACCGATGCTGCCAGCCCCCATGGCGATCACCACATCACCCGCTTTGCAGGTGTTCATCAGCGTATCGGCCATCTCATCCATGTTTTCTACAAATATGGGCTCCACCTTGCCGGTGACCCGCACGGCCCGTGCCAACGAACGTCCGTCTGCAGCAACAATCGGCGTTTCTCCGGCGGCATAGACTTCTGACAAAATCAGGGCATCCACACTGGATAGCACCTTGGTAAAGTCCTCAAAACAATCTCGTGTGCGCGTGTAACGATGGGGCTGAAAGGCCAGCACCAAGCGGCGCTCTGGATATGCACCCCGCGCCGCAGCCAGAGTTGCCGCCATTTCAACCGGGTGATGGCCGTAATCGTCCACCAGTAAAAAGCTGCCTGCCTTCCCGGCACCCAGGGGAATTTCACCATGGCGAGTAAAGCGTCGGCCAACGCCGTTAAAGTGCTCCAGTGCCTGCGCAATCGCTGCGTCATCAACACCCACTTCAGTGGCGACGGCAATTGCCGCCAGGGCGTTGAGCACGTTGTGCAGGCCGGGCAGGTCGAGCGTCACGTCCAGCTGCGGCTCGCCTTCGCGCAACACGGTAAAATGCATGCGACCCTGATCAGCCACAGCGTTGACCGCTCTGACCTGTGCCTGCTCTGAGAATCCGTATGTAATAACCGGTTTGGAAATAAAGGGAATGATTTCCCGAACGTTCGGATCGTCCTGACACACCACGGCCGTGCCATAAAACGGCAGCCGTTGGGTGAACTCGATGAATGCCTGTTTTAAACGGGCAAAATCATGTCCGTAGGTATCCATGTGATCGGCATCAATGTTAGTGATGATGGCCATCACAGGCATCAAGTTCAGGAACGAGGCATCAGACTCATCGGCTTCGACCACGATAAAATCGCCGCTGCCCAATTTGGCGTTGGCACCGGCTGAATTCAAACGGCCACCGATCACAAAGGTCGGATCCAAACCGCCTTGAGCCAGGATACTGGCGACCAGGCTTGTGGTGGTCGTTTTACCGTGGGTACCTGCAATCGCGATACCTTGTTTCAAACGCATCAATTCGGCCAACATCACGGCACGCGGTACAACAGGAATACGCTTGCTTCGAGCAGCGATCACCTCGGGATTGTTGTTGCTCACGGCACTGGAAATCACAAGCGCATCGGCAGTCATCACGTTCTCAGCGCTGTGGCCCATTTGCACCGTGGCGCCCAAGGACTGCAAGCGCTGCGTGACTGCGCTGCTGGCCAAATCCGAACCGCTGACTTCATAGCCCAGATTGAGCAATACCTCGGCAATGCCGCTCATGCCCGATCCGCCAATACCTACAAAG
>DAITMV010000183.1:0-5981 GCA_036834985.1 Burkholderiaceae bacterium
AACGGATACCCCCACCCACAGGAGTTGTCAGCGGACCTTTGATCGACACGACGTACTCTTTGAGCACCTGCAGGGTTTCTTCAGGCAACCAGACATCCGGGCCGTAAATTTTTGTAGACTTTTCGCCGGCGTAGATCTCCATCCAGCTGATTTTCTTTTTGCCACCGTACGCTTTTGCTACGGCTGCATCAACCACTTTGATCATGACAGGGGTGATGTCAAAACCGGTGCCATCACCTTCGATAAAAGGGATGATGGGATGATCAGGCACGTCCAGCGAAAAATCTGGACGAACGCGAATTTTTTCCCCAGTGGTTGGTACTTTAATGTGTTGGTACATGGCCTCTCCGATGATTGCCTAGTTTAATTAGAGACTTTCCTCTATTTTAACTCCGAACCCAGATGTTGGGTGCCGGATTTGACCTAAATGCGGGTAAACAATAGGTCATCGGGCTCAATTTCAACCTCATTGGCCCGTGTGCCCTTAGTTTGGCACATTTGCATACACAATGAATCAGCCAATTCACACCACTCCTGCTAGCATCGGCCTTTGTGTTTATTTTGATTTGCAAATTTATGCGTTTTCTGAGCAACAAAAGCATAGCCCATGCGGCTTTCAATTTACTGACAGCCGCTCTGGTGATGATGGGCAACAACAGTTGGGCGCAGTCCCAGGTGAGCCCCTACGGCTTTCCTGTAACGCGTTTGCAGACTGGGATGCACGTGATTGAGGCCGAGATAGCAGCCAATCAACCCACACGCATGCAAGGTCTGATGTTTCGTAAGGAGATGGGCAGTGGTCAGGGTATGGCCTTTGTATTTGACGAACCCAGCAAGCAATGCATGTGGATGAAAAATACGTTGTTGCCGCTGTCCGTGGCGTTTATTGATGCCAGCGGAAAAATCATCAACATTGAGGATATGGAACCACAGACCGAGACCAATCATTGCTCAGGACGAGCCGCCAAGTATGCGCTGGAAATGAACCTGGGCTGGTTTGCCAAACGCGGGATCAAGGCCGGAGACGCCATCAAGGGCCTGGTGGAGTTAAAGGCACAAAACTGACGTGCATCTGCTGGTCAAATGCCTCGGTGTGATACCGCACCGTCCACACCCTATCTGCCGCCAGTGCAATCGTTCCGGCATATGAGCCTGTGATGATGGCCTGCCCCGCCATCAAACCCTGTCCATGGCATCGTACATACTCAGCCAGCCAATACAAGGGAGCTCGCGGTGCTGTGGCTGGATGAACCCCGGCAAATGCAAGATGGTCTCCTTGATCAGAGGTCAACTCGATCTCTAGTGTGCTTGAGACTCCAGCCGCCTCGTGCTCTATAGCGGGGCCAAGAAACAGTCCCTGATTCAAGAGACCGTCAGCCAGCAAATCCAGAAAGCGGGGCTCAGCCGCCGGTTCGTAGCGGCTGTCAATCAGCTCCAGGGCCATGTGGGTGCTGGCAATGGCTGCATTCACTTCCATCGGCGTGTAAGGCGCCTCACGGGGTGGTAAATCATGACCCAACACAAAGGCCAGCTCAGGCTCGATGCGCACCTGCCCTTGACGAAGCCAGGCACTGCAGGGCGACGCTCGGCTGATCGTATCTGCATAAATCGGTGCCAACACGGGACCATCCGGCGTCGGTAAACCGCACTTAAAGGCCATCACCGGCGTGTTCAGCAGAATGCCGACCCCCGTCTGTATATCCAACGCGTCTTCTACCGTAAGCGGGCGTTCTGTGGCAGGCAACAGCGGCCCTGCAAGCCCCCGGACTCGCCGCAGAGCGAGGGTATGGGCGCCGGTCATGCCGGGCTGGCCGATGATTTTTTTCCGGCGGGACTGCGTTTGGCCTTTGAAGGCGTGCTGGCAGAAGCAAGGGCTTGTTTCGCCTTGGCACGTTCAATCCGCACCAGACGGTGGCGAATCTCGTCGGAGTCCATCCATACATCGGTGCCTTTGAGAATTTTGTTGATCTCGGCCTCGGACATAAACGGAGTACCCATGCGCCTCATCACTTTTTCAAACCACTTGCTCACGGCGCTGACTTCGGCCTGCTGCTCATTGCCCTTGCCGGCAAAGCTACCAGAGTAGGTATGAAACATCAGTTGGCAGTTGTCGTGAACTATCAGGTCATCGCCCGCCAAAAAAATCAGCGCCGCCATGGAATAGGCACGTGCTTCGAGAATGGTGACCACCCGGGCATTGGAGGCCAGGATGTTATTGATCATCTGCAGACCGGTATTAAAATCGCCTCCAGGCGAATTCAGGTGGAGGTAGATTAGATCGGTGTCAGACGCGGTGCGAAGGGTAAAGAAAAATTCAGTGTAGTACTCGGGCTCACGGATATCGCCACACAGGTAGTAGGAGACCTGCCGGACCGGTAGTTGTTGCTCGTAGCGAATCAGGCCTTTGAAGGGAACCAGGGCATCTGCGGCGGTATCAGCGTCGGAGTCATCGCCGCTGCGACCCTGATGAGGAAGCGTCATGCGCGGCTCCTGTCAGTTGTGGTGTGAGCCTGACTGGTCACATGACTCCCATTCAGGAGCCATGTGACCAGCGGATGGATGTGCACCGGAGTTACCCGGCCAGCGCATCCGTTGTTTTAGGCAAAATTGGCTGCTGCAAATGACCAGTTGGCCAGCTTCCAGAATGTCTCGATGTACTTGGGACGAGCGTTGCGGTAGTCGATGTAGTAGGCGTGTTCCCACAGGTCGCAAGTCAGCAGGGGTTTGTCAGCCGTGGTCAGCGGTGTGGCTGCGTTGCTGGTGTTGACGATATCGAGGCTGCCGTCTGCTTTTTTAACAAGCCAAGTCCAGCTCGAACCAAAGTTGCCGACGGCCGATTTGGTGAAAGCTTCCTTAAATGCATCAAAGCTGCCCCACTTGGCGTTGATGGCATCGGCCAAAGCGCCTGTCGGAGCATCACCACCCTGTGGGCTCAGGCTGTTCCAGTAAAACGTGTGGTTCCAGATCTGGGCAGCGTTGTTGAACACACCAGCGGATGACTTTTTAACGATCTCTTCGAGAGATGCGTTTTCGAACTCAGTGCCTTTAATCAGGTTGTTCAGGTTGGTCACATAGGTCTGGTGATGCTTGCCGTAGTGATATTCCAGAGTTTCCTGGGAGATGTGTGGAGCCAGCGCGTCCATAGCGTATGGCAGTGCGGGTAAAGTGTGTTCCATAGCGAGTCCTTCGGGTATTCACAAGGTGAAAAAAAGCAAAAAACTTGAGCCCGTTGATTGTAGTCTCAAGGGGCCTGATCAATCCAGTGCAGCATCCGTGCGTTGGGTGACTTGGGCGGTCAACCGGCCTTTTGCCAATTGAATCGCCACCTGCTGCCCCGGCTCGGCTTGCTGGCTGCTGCGTATGATACCTCCGTCCTGGCTCTGCACAACCGCGTACCCACGTTCGAGCACACGCTGGGGCGACAATGCCTGCAAAACCGCCTGATGCCTCTCCAGCCCATCCTGAGCACGAACCAGATGCTGCCGTATCGTCACTTGCATGGTCTGCGCCGTGTCACGTAACCGCCGTTGCTCGTCGGTCAGGGTATCGACAACCACGTCATGTAACGCTTGCGCAGAGGCACGCACGTGCTGCCGCTCGTGCCGCAATTGTCGGGCAGCAGCGCCCGCCAGGCGAACAGATAGCTGCTCAAGCTGTTGACCCATCCCGGCCCAGCGTTGAGCAGGCGATTTGAGCCGCATCACCGCACGATCCAAACGTTGCCCGGACTGCAGCAGGGCATGCTGGATGATACGCCGGGCTCGGCGATGCGCCTGATCAATCCGGGCCAGCAACTCCTCCCGGGCGGGACAGGCAAGCTCTGCCGCTGCGGTAGGCGTCGCCGCACGCAGGTCGGCCACGAAATCGGCCACCGTAGTGTCAGTTTCGTGCCCGACGCCACTGATTACAGGTAATTGACAGCGACTGATGGCACGGGCCACCGGCTCGGTGTTGTAGGCCCATAAATCTTCAATGCTGCCCCCCCCGCGAACCAGCAGCAGCACATCCACTTCGTTACGCTGACTGGCTATATCGAGGGCGGAAGCAATCTGGAAGGCCGCCTGCTCACCCTGCACCAGGGTGGGGTACACCACGATACGGACATAAGGGGCACGACGCCTGATGGCGCGAATCACGTCGGCCAGTGCCGCCGCCTGTGGCGACGTAACGACGCCCACACGGAACGGTACCCACGGGAGTGATTTTTTTCGGGAGGCATCAAACAAGCCTTCCGCCTGCAATGCAGCTTTGAGTTTTAAAAATGCCTCATATAGATCGCCCACACCCGCTTTGCGGATGGACTCTACCAGCAGCTGAAATTCACCTCGTGGCTCGTAAAAACTGACGGTGGCCCTGACCAGCAACTGTTCACCCTCTTTAGGGACGATGTTGCACAATTGAGCACGGTTGCGATACATCACACAGCGCACCTGCGCCAGATTGTCTTTGAGCGTGAAGTACCAATGTCCGCTCGCTGCCCGGGTGATAGCCGACAATTCGCCGCTAACCCACATCAGCGCGAAATTCGACTGCAGAGTGACAGCAACGGCGCGGTTTAGCTCCGAAACTGACACGGAAGGTGGCGCTGATAGTGGAGTTTCTGACATAAGTTTAGATAAATGAGGCACTTACAAAGCAAACCTATCCACAGACCTGTGTTTTTAAGCTTGTCAAGTTGAGGAACACCCAGAGACGCTTTAAATTCCGTTAAACTATTGTTTTATATAAATAAAAAAAACTTCGGCCTGCAAACAGTGCTCCATTTCAGAGCAGACTAGAGGTTTTACGGATGGGTTTTGAACAGTTTTCCCCAAAGTTATCCACAGGCCAAGGCTCAGGCAATGGCCGATTTGTACAAAAGCGCAGTTCAGGCTAGAGTCGCGCCATCAATTCACATACCAAGTGTTGAAGGAGTACGTTTGTGTGGTCACTGATTGAAGCGGCGGGCTGGCCCATATGGCCGTTGATTATAGCCTCAGTCGTTGCGATGGCCCTGATGATCGAGCGTGGATTGTCGTTGCGGGATGAAAAAATCATCCCCGCCACCCTGCTTGGCGACGTACTGGCCCAGGCCCGCAGACCGCATAGCCAGGAAGCCATCACCAAACTGGCCCAGCACTCGCCGCTGGGCCTGGTGTTATCGGCTGGATTGGCCTGTCCTTACAAAGACAAGGCCCACCTGCAGGACGCGATGGAATCGGCCGGCAAGCAAGCCGCTGAGCAGCTGGAAAAGTTTTTACCCATCCTGTCGATGATCGCCTCGATTGCTCCCCTCATGGGCCTGCTGGGCACGGTGATTGGCATGATTGAGATTTTTGGGGCCCAAAACGCCGTGGGCAATGACCCACAAGCGCTAGCGCATGGTATTTCAGTTGCTTTGTACAACACGGCCTTTGGCCTGATCGTGGCCATTCCTGCCGCCATTTCGCACCGCATTTACCGCGTCAAGGTCGACGGGCAGATCCACCGCTTAGAGCGCGCCGCATTGGCCCTGTTGGACGTGCTGATCGCCAAACCCGTTAAATCCGTATGAACTTCAAGGGACGCTCGGATCGGGACGAACCCGACATCAACCTGATTCCGATGATTGATGTGCTGCTGGTGGTACTGATTTTTCTGATGGTCAGTACCACCTATGTCAAGCGCTCCTCCCTTCAGGTCGACTTGCCACAGGGCACAGCGCAAGAAATAAGCCCGGCTTCAGAGAAGATCATCACCATCCGCGTCAGCGCCGACGGGCAATACGCCGTCGACGACAAACCGGACGTAATGAACGAAGCCAATCTGCGCGCAGCCCTAACCGGGCTGGCACAAAACTTTGAACCCGCCAACCCAAGCAGCACCAACAAACCAGCGATCCGGGTACGCATCGAAGCCGATGGCAACAGCAGTCACCAAGCGGTGGTCAGCGCCATGGACGCAGCCGCCAGCGTGGGTCTGACCCATGTCAGCATCGCCACCGCAAGACGCTGATGCCCCCC
>DAITMV010000184.1:0-5958 GCA_036834985.1 Burkholderiaceae bacterium
AAAATAGCGGCAGAGGCGGCGCCATGGAATTGCGGGTGGTGTTGCAGGGCCACGCCTGCGTAGTAGGCGCCCATTGTCCAGAGCCCGGTGATCACGAGCCCCCCGACGAAACCGAAGGCTTCTTTGCTAAAAAACTGACTACAGTCTACAGAGGCAAGGCAATCACAATTCAATCTAAAACTGCTGGGAGACGTGGAGGACCTGGCCAATTCGGAAGGGGGAGAGTCTGGTTCAACAGGAGAGGACATGTGCGACCCTGTGGGTAAAATATTCGGTTCCGAAGGAGCAATATCCTGACCGATAGGGGGCATTTCGATCTCAATATGATCTGTATGCCTTGGCTCTTGAGGGCTTGGTACTCGAGTGCTTAGCGCTCCGAGGTTTGGCATAGAAGAGGCTCGCGCGACTTGCATTGTAAAACTCCTTTAAAAACAGTGTGGAACCCAGGCATCCCAAATGTTCCGATGTCCGGCGCAGAGGGTCCGGTCTCGTACAGAGGCATCAGCAGGTACAATTGAGGTATCAAAAAACGTGACCCTTGGTTGACATGCCCTCATTTGCACCGCTACAAAACGACACCTTCCTCAAAGCCTTATTGCGAGAACCCGTGGATTACACCCCCGTGTGGCTGATGAGGCAGGCGGGGCGCTACTTGCCTGAATACAATGCCACCCGAAAGCAGGCGGGCAGCTTTCTGAACCTGTGTAAAAACCCGGAGCTGGCCTGTGAGGTGACTTTGCAGCCGCTGGCGCGCTATCCGCTGGATGCCGCCATCTTGTTCTCGGACATTTTGACAGTGCCCGATGCCATGGGCCTGGGACTGTATTTTGCAGAGGGTGAAGGTCCAAAGTTTGAACGGCCGGTGCGTGATGAAGCGGCGGTCGCCCAGTTAACGGTGCCAGATATTGGAACAGACCTTAAATATGTGACCGATGCGGTTACGACGATCCGCAGCGCTTTAGGCGGGAAAGTCCCGTTGATCGGTTTTTCGGGAAGCCCTTGGACCCTGGCCTGCTACATGGTTGAGGGGGGCGGCAGCGATGATTTTCGTCAGGTAAAAACGATGCTGTACAAGCGGCCAGACCTGATGCACCAGATTTTGACGGTCAATGCCAACGCGGTTGCACAGTATTTAAACGCCCAAATTGAAGCAGGTGCCCAGGCGGTGATGATTTTTGACAGTTGGGGTGGGGCGCTGGCCGATGGAGCATTCCAGCAGTTTTCACTGGCTTACACCAAACAAGTACTCAAGCAATTACATGCCTACTGGGATGATGGGGTGACGGGGCAAAAGCGTCGAGTTCCTCACATTGTGTTTACCAAGGGCGGCGGTATGTGGCTCGAGGACATCGCCGCGAGTGGCGCTGACGCAATCGGTGTGGATTGGACCGTGAACCTGGGGAATGCCCGCGCCCGTGTCGGAGACCATGTGGCCTTACAAGGTAACCTGGATCCTAATGTGTTGTTTGCAGGGGCTGCGCAAATACAGGCGGAGGTGGCCAAAGCTCTGGAAAGTTTTGGTGTGCATCAGCCAGGCGTTGGCCATGTGTTTAACCTCGGTCACGGTATTTCGCAATACACGCCGCCCGAGAATGTGTCCGTGATGGTTGACGCGGTACACACCTACAGTCGACAGATGAGAGCCCGCTGAGCACGGCTTGCGTGGCCTGGGGGAAGTTATTCAGACATTTCCCCCGCCATACTGCTTGACTTATTCACAATTTGGCGCTTGACAACTCAAAATGGCCGGAAATGCTCCACAACACCTTGAAAAGCCACGAGTTTACGTATAACTAATTGATTTTAATGATTTTTCTCAGTAAGAAAAAGTTCACTGAAATGTAAAAAAATCATACATATTCGATACTTAGCACGATTATTCCCAGCTTGTCCCCAAAGTTATCCACATTTTTGTGAATATCGAACAAACCAGCCCATCTCATAATGGCTTAGCGCTTTGACTTCAAGTAACGGTTTAAGTACGACATGATTGACGCTGTTTTTTCCCCTGAGTGCAATGACTGCTGATCAGTCCAGCTACTGGGTGGATGTGGCCGTCGATGTGCCTCGCCCTGATTTGTTCACCTACACCTGGACGCTTGAGGAGCCGCCCCAGCCGGGTATGCGGGTTGTGATTCCCTGGGGCAACAAAAAGCGGGTCGGGATTGTGTGGACGGTGTCTGACAGGCCGCCAGGTTACGATGTCAGCAAGTTAAAAGGGGTATTGCAGGTATTAAACGAGTGTCCGCCACTGGGCGCAGACTGGCGGTTGCTTATGGAGTTTGCAGCCTCCTATTACCATTACCCGATCGGACAGGCGGCCATCGAGGCACTACCCAAGTCGCTGCGGACGCTAGGCACCAAGGGCAGTGGTTTGCAGTCAGTTAAACAATTACTGAAACGACTAAACGACCGCTACACTCAAGCATCTGGGCCAACGGGCCACATGGGGGAAAAACATTTTTCGCATGAGACACAAAAAGAGCTGACTTTGAGCCAGGCGCAGGTGATGCAGGCCTTGCAAGCGGCAACCGGGTTTGAGGTGAGCTTGCTCTTTGGTATCACAGGCAGCGGTAAAACCGAGGTGTATCTGCGGCGCGTCATGCAGGTATGCAACCAAGGGCGCCAGTGTTTGATCCTGTTACCCGAGATTAACCTGACCCCGCAGGCGGAGGGCATTTTTAAAACGCGTCTGGCCGGGTTAAAGGTGGTGATCTTAAATAGCGCAATGGCCGATATGGGGCGCCTGGAGAATTGGTGGCTCGCCATGGCGGGTCATGCTGATGTGGTTATTGGAACACGATTGAGTGTCTTTACTCCATTACCACGTCTGGGCCTGGTGGTGGTTGATGAAGAGCACGATGCCAGCTACAAGCAGATGGATGGCTTGAAATACTCTGCGCGTGATTTAGCCATTACTAGAGCTCATCAGGCGGGGTGTCCGGTGATATTGGGGTCGGCTACGCCGTCCCTGGAGAGTTGGCACAAAGCCACGACGGGCGTCTACAGACTGCTCCAGATGACCGATCGTGCAGTGGCCCTGGCCAAATTACCTGCGGTTGAGCTGATCAATACCCAAAACCATCCAATGCACGATGGTTTGGCGGAGCCGGTGTTGGCTGCGCTTAAACAAACCTTTGAAAAGGGTGAGCAGAGCATCGTCTTTTTGAATCGCCGTGGCTACGCGCCCGTGCTGGCTTGTGGCGCCTGTGGTTGGGTCGCTGGTTGCCGCCAGTGTTCCAGCCATGTGGTGTGGCATCGGACAGACCGTGTGTTGCGCTGCCACCATTGTGGTGCACAACAGGATGTACCGCGGCATTGCCCCTCGTGCGGCAATCAGGACCTCTCACCCTTTGGGCGCGGCACCCAACGGCTTGAAGAAGCGCTGGCGCAATCGATTCCCGGAGCACGCTTACTGCGGATTGATGCAGACACCACCCGCAATAAGGGCGAGGCTGAGGCCGCTTTTGAACAGGTGCATACAGGGCAAGCCGATATTTTGATTGGCACGCAGATGGTGGCCAAGGGCCACGACTTCAAGCGAGTAAGCCTGGTTGTAGCGTTGAATGTGGATGCGGCTTTGTTTTCAAGTCAGGCTCGAGCGCCAGAGCGCTTGTTTGCGCAGTTGATGCAGGTCTCTGGCCGGGCGGGGCGGCATGGGTTGGACGGGCGAGTGATGATCCAGACCCGCTACCCGCACCACCCCTTGTTTGAAGCATTGGTTCGGCACGACTATCCGCAGTTTGCCGCCGAAGAACTCGAGGCGCGCAAGCAGGCTCATATGCCGCCATTTGCCTTTCAGGCGCTGTTGCGGGCTGATCACCGCCAACTGACGGGAGCGCTGGAATTTTTACAGCTTGCCAAGCAGCACGCCCAAGCCTTGTTGCCCCAGTATGAGAACGTTTGGGTGTGTGATGCCGTACCACTGAATGTGGTGAAAGTGGCTGGGGTAGAACGCGCTCAGCTGCTGGTAGAATCCGCCTCCAGGTTGGTGTTGCATCGATTTCTGGATGCATGGCTGCCCTTGTTGTGGGCAGAAAAAGGCTCGACCCGTTGGTTTTTGGAAGTGGACCCTCAAGATGTATAAGCTGCGAGGCTGCGTATATGGCAGCTGACATGAATCCCGCCCAGAACGAGGCGGTTAAATACCTCGATGGCCCATGCCTCGTGCTGGCGGGTGCCGGCTCGGGCAAAACCGGGGTGATTACCCGCAAAATTGCACATCTGATTAAAGAGGCGGGCGTCAATGCCCGCAATATCGCCGCGGTGACCTTTACCAACAAGGCCGCGCAGGAGATGTCCGAGCGAGTGGAGGGGCTGCTGGACAAACAGCAGTCCAAGGGGCTGACCGTCTGTACCTTTCACTCAC
The DNA here is from genome assembly GCA_036834985.1 of Burkholderiaceae bacterium. Taxonomy (GTDB): domain Bacteria; phylum Pseudomonadota; class Gammaproteobacteria; order Burkholderiales; family Burkholderiaceae_B; genus DAITMV01. The sequence continues at coordinate 4,370 of DAITMV010000184.1, forward strand.
TGGGCATGCGCCTGCTGCGCGAAGAACACAAGGCGGCGGGTTTAAAGCAAAAGTTCTCGATCCTTGATTCAGCCGATACCTATGGACTGGTGCAACAGTTGATGTCCACCACGGACAAACAGCTGATTCGACGTTTTCAGAGCGCCATCTCTTTATGGAAAAACAACTTGCTGGACCCCGAACAAGCCTTGGCGCAGGCCCAGACGGAGGACGAAGCCCAAATAGCGCGCCTGTACCGCAGCTATGAGGCCACCCTGGCGGCCTACCAGGCCGTGGATTTTGATGACCTGATCCTCAAGCCCACCCGCCTGCTGCAAAACGACCTGGCTGTGCGAGAGAAGTGGCAAAACCGCCTGCGCTATTTGCTGGTTGATGAGGTGCAGGACACTAATGCCTGCCAGTACAACCTGCTCAAGCTGATTGTAGGCCCACGCGCCATGTTCACGGCGGTGGGTGATGATGATCAGGCCATTTACGCCTGGCGAGGCGCTACGCTGGATAATCTGCGTCAGTTGACGGTGGACTATCCGCAGCTCAAGGTGATCAAGCTGGAGCAAAATTACCGCTCCACGGTGCGGATTTTGCAGGCGGCCAACCGCCTGATCGAGAACAATCCCAAGCTCTTTCCCAAAACCTTGTGGTCTGACCATGGCATGGGTGACATGATCAACATCACCCCCATGACCGACGATGAGAACGAAGCCGAGACGGTGGCCATGACTCTATCAGGGCACAAGTTTGAACGGCGTGCCAAGTTCAAGGACTACGCGATTTTGTATCGCAGTAATTTTCAGTCGCGAGTGCTGGAGCAGGCGCTGCGCAAACATAAAATTCCGTATGTGCTGACCGGTGGCCAGTCGTTCTTCGAACGTGCTGAAATCAAGGACATCTTGGCGTACCTGCGCCTGTTGGCCAACGACGACGATGACCCGGCTTTTATTCGCGCCATCACAACGCCACGACGTGGTGTGGGCCAACAAACGCTGGAGGCGCTGGGCCGTTATGCGGGTGGACGCAGTGTGTCCCTGTTCGAAGCCTTGTTTGAAACCGGTGCCGAGCAGCATTTGAATGCCCGCATGCTCGAACCGCTGCGGACCTTTGGTACTTTCATCAACAAGCTCGGCGAAAGCGCACAGCGCCAACCGGCCAAAGATGTACTGCCCGATTTGCTCAAGGCCATCAACTACGAAGAGTGGCTCTACGAGCAACACGACGAACGCGGTGCGCAGGCTCGCTGGCAGAACGTGCTTGATTTTGTGAAGTGGATGGGCGAGAAGGGCGATGAAGACAATCTGAACCTGATTGAACTGACGCAACGGGTGGCGCTGATCACGATGCTCGATCGACGCGAAGACGGCGAGGCGCCCGATGCGGTGCACCTGTCTACATTGCATGCAGCCAAGGGTCTGGAGTTTCCCCACGTATTTTTAATCGGGGTGGAAGACAGCATCTTGCCAAACTATAACGACGATGCGGACCGAGAACTCACACCAGAACGTCTGGAAGAAGAGCGGCGGCTGATGTACGTGGGCGTGACGCGCGCGCAGCGAAGCTTGCAAATCACCTACTGCAAGCGTCGTAAAAAAGGG
>DAITMV010000185.1:0-5941 GCA_036834985.1 Burkholderiaceae bacterium
GTACTAGGAAGTACCTTTAGTACTGGGGGGGGGGGGTATCATCCCCGCGCCTCGCCCATCAGCCCCAGGTTGCGCGTGTGAATCCAAGTCGATGCGCCGATCTTCACCACTTCGGCCTGCGCCGTGATGCGGCTGGCGATCTCGTTCGGCTCGGCCAGTAGGAACACCCGCGTAATCGCTTTGTCTTTCTTGCGCTCAACCATCCGCGCCACACGTCCAGCTTGCTTGAGGATGCGCAGGGTTGCCAGTGTGATAGCTCGCCGCTTGCCAGATGCGTTCTCACAAATGCAAGTCGGTCCAGCCAGTTTCAGTGAATCCACGCGCGTCTCCTCGGTGGTAGCCCCTAAGGGCTGGTAGCGTATGGCACCCGCTAGGGAGACACTGTCCGTTTCGGCAACTCGAATCAGCGTGAGTTCACCCTAGACCGGATTCCTACGGGTGTCAAGTGGCCTCTTTGTATTTTTTTTTGAGCACGCAATTCGCAGTAATTCCAACATCGCAACCTGATCCGAGGACACCTGAGCCAAACACCGTTGCAGCAGCGTGTTCTGCCGCTGGAGGTCGCATATCTCCATGCGCATAAGCGCTATTTGCTGGATTTCGTCGTGGGTCATTTGCGGCACTCCGGGCAAGGCCCCAAAGCATCGTCGGCCCGATCCATGCTCATCGCCCTGGCGAAGTCAACCAGCATCACGCTTCCGGTGCCAGCACACCGCTTGCACACGTCGACCTGCCGTTGCGGCTTGGTTGCCTCATAGGGTTGCCGTTTTTGCCCCGCTTGCGCCACTAGGGCGCGCTGCGGTGCCTTCGCCTTGTAATCACCATCACCAATCCAGAATTGCGCCGCGTTGCGCCGGATGTCTGGATTCTCGTCCCACGCCTTGCGCCACGCCTCTGCTTGCGACCGGACAAACGCGCAGAACGTCCCGATATCGTCGCCGCTCGCGTGCCACTTGTACTCCAGCGCCGCCTTTGTCATCGAGACGCTTCCGCCCGCCGGCAGCTTGCCAACGATCTCGATAGCAAGCGCGTTCAGTTCCGATGTCGGGTCCGGTTCGTCGCCGAACTCAGGGAAGGCTGGTTGGGGAGGGGGCGCAAGCGCCAGCGCGCCGTTCCGCTCTCCACTATCAACATTCAACATTCCACTATCAACAATCAACGCGGCAGAGGGGCCATGCATGACGGGTGAGCCGTGTAATTTTCCGGCAATGGGGCCATGCATGGGGGTGTTGCCGGATTTTTCCACGGCAAGTGCCTCATGCATGGGGGGCGAGCCGTGTAATTTTCCGGCTGGGTCGTACCTAAATCCGGCAGATGCCTTATGCATGACGGGTGAGCCGGATTTTTCCACGGCTTTTGCGTCATGCATGAATTTGATCTCTGACGGTGGTTCCTTGGGATGCGGCTTCTGGTGGCGCCCGAAATTGGGAATCTCCAGGAACATAGAGCCGCCGATTTCGTGCCTAACGACCAGCTCGGTGGTCACTAGTTCACCCAACCATTCGGCCACCTGATCGACCGTGAACGGGTCGTAACCGAAAGCGTACTTGCGGAACATTACGGGCCGTTCCTCTAGCCATCCGTCCCTGTCCGCGAGCGTCCACATGGCAATCCAAAGAATGCGGGCGCCAAGGCTCACGCGGGCAGGGTCTTCACTCTCAAAAAACCCGGGCTTGATGTTACGGGCGCGCGGCATCAATTGCCTCCTTTCACGGAATAGTCCTTGATAACCGCATTCGGCCGCGTGCCTCTGATCGTCGGCCCCCACCAAAACATCCCTATCATTTGCTCCCTCTTTTCTGGCCGCGTCGGCATAGCGGCCCTATCTACTTCGCTTTCAACAAACGCCGCAAAACAGCGGCCTGATTCCTACCCGCGCGCCCATCGCTCGGCGTGTGGGCCATGACGTAGTTGCGCCCGTTCGGCAACCGCCATATCTGATGGTTTTTGGTCCGCACCAGGACGGCCCCGGCGCGCTTTAGTTGGTCTAGGATGGTCACGGGCGAAGCCGCTCCCATTCAGCGATCACCACCCGCGCGGCGGCTTCCGGCGAGTTGGCGATGGCAAGCTGGCCTGCCCACTTGGCGTGCCAGTCGCGCTCGTCGCCCGTGAGTTCTTGCGCGCTAGGCGGCTTGCTACCGTCCTTCAGTTCCAGCAGCACATTCAGCCCGCGCCAGCCTACGAGCAGGTCAGGAATGCCCTTGCCCATCGGAGAGAGGATGCAGACCGACATGCCCAGGTTCCGCAGGTATGCCACCACGGCCCCTTGGTTGGCGTCGATGCGGGCGGCGCGCCTCATTTGCTTGCCTCCTCGGTCAAAATAAACTCCTCGGCAAACGCATCGAATAGGCCGAGTATCGCCCCGCGCTGATCCGGCCCGCCGTCGATGATGTATTGCGCGCATTCGAGTTGCTGCGCGCGAAGTGTTTCGAGTGGACGCGCCAAGCCGTTAGCACATTGGTACTTCATTGCTGTTTGCTCCTTTGCGCCGTCGGCGTGGCGCGTTTGTTGCATTTAATCTGCTGTTAACTGAAACGGACGTTCGTACTTTTCTAGCATCCAAGCTAGAAACTCTTGATTGCGGTAGCTCATCCAACCCTCTCGCCTCAACTCCTTTATAGCCCAATCAAACGATTTCGACTCTTCTGGGTTTAGGCGGTAACGGAATCCTTGGATGATCTCTATGGCCTCGCTGACGCTCATTCCAGCCATGCGCTAAACTCCAGGTGCAGTTGTTTGTCGTTTCGGCGAGTCCAGGCCTGAATCGCTAATGTTGCCTGATGGTCTGCCGCGTCTCTCTGCTCTTGAGTCAGCATCCACCACGCACGCCTAGTCAAGTACTCCGGGCAGTGTATAGCCATACAGGCGGCGGCGTGGCCAACCCAGGCTCGCCGATTCATGGATCTTTCCGTCAGGTTGTGCTCGCATGAGTACCTCCATTCCTTCACTACCTTGAACATAAAAGATCCGTATAGCTGCGCGTTGCCGGTAAAGGCAACGGCAGCATCGACAAACTGACTTTCCTCTTCCGGGCTAACGCGCCGCCACATGCCGGCGCGCCAGTCCTCCCAGAGTTGGTACGGATGCCATATACGCTTCACTCGTCTGCCTCCATGGCCTCATCTCCGATTACCTCGGCCTCTGTGAGTGGATCATTCGACGCGCTCCATGACTGAGAAAACTCTTGATCCTCGAACAGTGCCGCTAGTCCAGTGATCTGCTTCAACCGCAAAAGCTCATCTTTATCCATGCCGATGTGCTTCAGAATCCAAGCATCAGACATGCCGGCTTGCGTCAGTTCGGCCACGATACTAGACATCAATTCAACGCTATGCGTACCGCGCGCCCGGTTGTGCCGGATCGTTGACGCCATGCGGTTCTCAATGTCTTTTTCGATCACGACGACCGGCAACATGCCATTCTCGCGCTCGTAGATTCGCTTGCTTGTTTTGAGGACCGTGTAGCGGTGATACCCGTCGACGATCTCAAACAAATCCGTGTCCGGGATGCGGTAGCACACCACCGGCATCGTATAGCCATCCTCCCAGATAGAAAGCTCGAGGAGCGTCATCTCCGGTGGCGCGACCGCGTTCGGATTGTAGCTGTTGGCGCGAATCTTTTCGATTGGCACCGCAATTACGTTGTAAACAGGACTGCTCATTTTCCCTCCATGTACACAATTGGCCTCATAGCCTTTTCTAAATGACTCGCTCCGTGGCCGATGATCTTCGCGCCAACCGGAAGCACGTTGCGACGATGGCTATTACGCGCCTTGCCCTCCATGGCCAATTCAACGATCAGATGATCGCAGGCTCCGCGAAGCGCATCTATCCAGACTGCCGTTTCTTCTGGCATGTGATGCAGTACCGACATGGCCAGGATTAGATCGCAGTGATCGAATACAGATACCATGTCCAGCGTAACTTTGGAGTCTGCCAGCGTTAGGCGATCGTTGCCATGATTGGCTAGGTGTTTCCTGGCAGCACGTACCGCGCCGTGGTGGTTTTCGTATGCAGACACGCGGCACCCAGGGAAATCACTGGTAAGCCTCAGGCCGAAGTAGCAAACATTGGCCCCGATGTCGCGCACGTGAAATGCCCGATCTCCGAACAAATCCCGGCAAGCATCACGCACGCACTCATATCGCTCGGAACATTCCCGGTACCCAAAGTCGAGCACGCCGCCGGCCCACTTGTCTTGGTATGTCATTTACCCCTCGCTTTCGCCAGCGCGCTCACGGTTTCCTTCTTTGCTTCGTACCGCTCAAGAGCGCGAAGTTTGAGCAAGTTTTGGTCTGCTGTTCGCTGGCACCCCATGTACAGACATCCAAAATCGTTTTTCATGATCGTGACGCAAATCCCTTTCCATGAAGGACAGATTCGGAATAGGTTGTGTACTTTTGTTTCGTCAGGGAATCCGCTCTTGATCTTGATTCGCTCGTAGATGTCTGGCTTGGTGCAATTCTTTGCGATCTCGTGAGTGTTTTCAATTTCAATGCCCTCATCGAGCATTGCCTTAATAACTCGCGGGTTGCGACCATAGCCCTTTTCCGACCATGTTTTTGTCAGCCTGTCGATACTGTCCAGGAGCTTTTTTTTTGAAGCCCCTGGAAGCGTTGACATGAGAAACTCGGCGTACTGCTTCCACGTGAAGTGCTTTGGCTTGGTGATCTTTCCCCATCCCATCGCAGTCGTGCCGCCATAGATGCCAGTGAAATTGACACCGTTCACGCGGCCCACCATTTTCCCCCAGGAGTTAGGGTCGATCACGCGGTAGAGTTGTAGGTTTGCCGTACCGCACTGGTGAAACGGACTCGCCACGCGCATCTGGTCAATCGTTAAGCCAGCCTGATAGTACAGGTCGTAAATCTTGTTGTAGTCCCAAGCAAACCGCGCATTGCCAACCCACACGTCCCGCGTGCGCCAATCGTAGATGGGGTAGAAGTTGCAGGTGTTCTCGTCTACGGTCTTCGTGTACCGCAAACCCTTGTGCATCATACTGCGATGCTGGCTGGTGAAGATGGCTAAACGGGTGAGCGACTCGTCGGCGCGAATGCCAATCAATACCGCCGTGGTTCCGTGGGTTTTGGCGAACCATTGAGCAAACTGAATGCGCGCGTCGAATCCCTTGGTTCCCTTGATGAACGTATACGGGCAGTTTCCTGCATGTACAACGTAATCACCTTTTGGCATCTCACGGACCCAGATATCGCGCTTTTCTTCGTCCCATGGAATCCATCGGGTCTGGTACATCGAGACAGCGCAAGCCGCCGAAATTGGCAAGCAGAGCCAGTACTTCTTCTTGATCTCCGGAAATCCTTGAAATACGCGCTCCGCGTATTCGTGTGTGAATTTATAGCCGGCTTCGTAGTCCTCGTAGTAGACAGCCAGTTTGTGCAGTACTCCGTTCGCCTTGGCGTAGTCGTATGCCAAATTAAGCATGACTCCGCTATCCTTGCCGGCGCTGAACGCAACCAAGACAAACTCAAAGTCCCTGAATGCGACCGCCAGTCGTTCGTTGGCTGCGTCGTAGACATTCACTTCTGAATATCGCTTGCTCACTCTATGCTCCTCTCCTGTTTCGTCTCATAATCTCGATCCGCTTCAACTCCATGTACGCTTGACACTTCTCCCTCGCATATCCAAGGGTTTCGCATGCTACGTCATTTTTGAGAATCGTGAGGCAAATGAGCCGATAAGACGGAACCTTCCCTAGCGCCTCTAGCTCCGCTGGCGCTTCGTCCGGTATCCCTTCTCCGTACCCTCTTTGCTCCCACTTCTGAACGTATGCCTCAATTTTAGCCCGTTGCCCTCGCGGATTACTCATCCCCGCACCCCCGCCAACACCGCCAGCATGACGGCTTGCGACCAGTTGCGAGCCTCACCCATCACCGGGTAACGAGCATCGTGCTGGTGGTGCAGCGTAACGCAATATTGCCGCT
>DAITMV010000186.1:0-5842 GCA_036834985.1 Burkholderiaceae bacterium
GCTCCCCACTCGGCAGTTGTGGGGAAACCCCAAGCCTGCCGACAAGGCCGAATTAAGAATGACTTTGCGGCCTTTCTCAACTTCAAATGACTGCTCACCAGGCGCCACGCTGACTTTGTATGCCATTTTTTTGTGATGGCTGTTGGTCGATGAACCATTGCTACTTTGCAAACCAAACCATTCGAGTAATCTCATGATGATCTCCTGATATCGGCGCTTTAAGCAGCCAGACGGGTCAATGGTGCCGAGGGCTGTGTGCCTGCCTGAGCGGATTTCAAACCTTTCATGCCGGATTTGACGCTGGCCGCAATGGCAAGCTTCTTCTCTTCTGCGGTTGCAAAGTGTTCATCCCAGTGATTGAGCAACGGGGTCATGACGCGTTTGTACAGGGGTGGAATCAGGGTCAGCACAATGGTACCCAGATAACCAGTGGGCATCATCGGTGCGTGGCGGTAGCAACGCAGGTTCCAGTACTCCTGATCAGCCTCGGCGTGGTGATGTGAGTGGCGGGTCAGTGCATACAGCAAGGCGGTTGATACAGACGCGTTGGTGTTCCAGCTGTGGCGAGGTTCCACTTTGTCCTCAGGGCGACGCACAATCCCATAGTGCTCCATGTAGTTGACCACTTCGAGCAATGTTTTACCACCGGCACTCATGACCCAGAACACCAGTACGCCTTGCAAGCCACCGATGTAATACGCACCCAGGAACAGGCTCAAACTCATCAGGTTGCCACGCATCATGCGGCTGTGAATGGGACTCCACACCGACTGGCCAAACTTGGCCAAACGTTGCTTTTCCAGGTTCCAGGCGGATTTATAGCTGCCCAGTGTGGACTTGATCACAAACCGGTACACGTTATCGCCGCGCTGCGCAGTGGCAGGATCGTGCGGAGTACCGAGATTTTTATGGTGCCCATACACATGTTCGATCGAGAACGAGGCATCACAGGTGAACGCCAGCATCCATCGACCCAGAATCATGTCGCGTGTGCTGTATGTGCGGTGAGTCAGCTCATGGCCCACATTGGTGCCACCGGCGCCAAACAAAAAGCCGCCCGCCACGGCACCTGCAAACCACTGATACCAGGTGGTATTGGCCTGGATCTGCAAGCGGTCGTAACCGAAGGTTGATTTCATAAAACCATCAATCCCCAGTACATCGTGACTGGAGATGCCCCAGCAAAAAACCAGGGTGACCCACAACAAGATTGGCAAGGTCAACCAGAGCATGGCATTGAGGAACAATTCGCCGGTCATGCGGGGCTCACTGCGGTCTTCGGGCAAAATCAAATCGCCTACGGCGACAACCAGCACCAGCGCGATCAGGCCCGAGTACATCCACGGACCACCTTGCATCATGGCGTGAACAACCGCCAGTGCAATGATCGGGAATGTAGTGAATTTCAGGTAGTGCAACATAAGGAGTCTCCTCTGAATGACCCGACCTCGTGGAAACAGATAGCCCGAGGTTTTTCTGGATCGTTGAAGGCATGTTAACAAACGTAAACATCATGGTCAATAGTGATTTCTCGAGGAATCATTCAGTACTGATGCCATCCGCTATCGTCGCGCTAAACCGCTGTTTTTGAAACAAGTATCTGCCGTTTTGTCTATAATCCGACCGTATGTCTAATGCACCCGCCTCGCACGGCCGTCAGCGATTAATCGACGCCGCACTTAATTTGAGCTATCAGCGCCGCAGTTTCTCCAGCCTTGGCATCCGAGAAATTGCCCGTGAAGCCGGCCTGTCCGCACCTGCGTTTTATCGACATTTTTTGGACTTGCCAGACCTCGGCACGGCCTTGATCAATCAGGTTGAAAACGCAGTGATTTCAGCGTTTCGTGAAGTGCGCGCCAGCACAGCCGATGAGGCAGAGATTGATATTCGCGCCGCGCTGGTCAAGCGGTTTTTTCAGTGGTCTGTTGACAATCCAAAACCCATCATCGTGGCAGCCTCTGAAGCATTTGGCTCCCTGGAACAAATGCGTTCGGGTTTGAAAACCACCATCCGCATGGTCAGCGAGGACATCTGCACCGACCCGCGAATCTCCGCACTGCTGCCTGGCTTACCGATGGATCAAATGCACGAGATTCTGGAAATTCTGGCGCAAAACATTTTGTTTATGGCTGTTGAATTTGTGCAATACCCCGAACAGCGTGATGCCATTTATGCGCGCGCCATGCGGATTGTGGATGTGATTTTTGCAGGAGCCCACACCATACAGGCCATCCGCGCAGAGCAGGCGGCCTGAAGGGCGGGCTCTGCCTGATCAAGGGTTGGCCAGCTCGGCTTTTAAATCGTAGGACCGCTTGATGAGGTAGGCATGAATAGCCGACACATCCTCAGCAGACATAACCCCCGCAAACGGTGGCATGCCTCGCGCAGCACGTAGTCCATTCAGCACAATGTCGTTAAACTGCTCACGCGTAGCAGGTTTCATGTACCGAAGGTCAGGAATCACCCCGCCCGACACGGCATTGACGCCATGGCAAAAACCGCAGGTGTCGTTAAAGAGGGATTGCCCCCGCGCAACCACCGCGGCATCGCCGGGCGCTGGCGGCAGTTGGGGCAAGGCCTGTGGCTCGTTGCGGGCCGGAGGCAGAGTCGCTTTGCCACCCAAGGCATAGGTAAGGATGCGGGCCTCGGGTTTAACCTTGGCGTTGTTGGCAAAAGCTCCCAATACCAGGGGATACGCCCCACCCCACCCTGACATAAAGGTGACGTACTGGCGACCCTTGACTTCATAAGTGATCGGGCCAGCCATCACGCCGCTGTTGACCTTGGACTCCCACACAGGTTTGCCGGTATCCGCCATATAGGCCACGACGCGGCCGTCTGCCGTACCCTGGAATACGAGGTTACCGGCGGTGGACAAGGTGCCGCCGTTCCAGATGTTGGCGTAGTCCTGGGTCCAACGAGCTTTTTGCAGCACCGGGTCCCAGGCCAGCAACTTGCCTTTGATGGTGGCGGTGATGTCTTTGACGACCTTGGGATCTTCTGGCGGGGGAAGCAACGATGCGCCTAAATTCCATGCGGCTGGGTGGGTTCCTTTGACGGGCAGGGTGGCAGGTGCCCCCAGCATGGCAGCAGACTCTTGCATCGGAATGTAGACCAGACCGGTTTGCGGGTTGTAAGACATTGGTTGCCAGTTGTGTGCACCCAGCGGTGAGGGGTAAACGAGCTTAGGCGTACCGTTGTAGTCCACCGCATTCCAGTCAATGGCTGGCCGACCAGTGGCCTTGTCCACATGGCTGGCCCAGTTGGCAGGCGCAAATTTTTCTGCCGACAGCAGCTCCCCGGTTTTACGATCTAACACGTAAAAAAACCCGTTTTTGGGCGCTTGCATGATGACCTGCCGTATTTGCCCATTGATCGGCAACTCCGCCAAAATCATGTGTTGCGTGGCGGTAAAATCCCAGGAGTCGCCGGGCGTGGTCTGATAGTGCCAGACATACTCACCAGTGGCGGGACGCAACGCAACAATCGAGGATAAGTACAGATTGTCGCCCTTGCCCTCCGAACGGAATTGACGGTTCCAGCTCGAACCGTTGCCTGTGCCGATGTACAGCAAATCCAGATCCGGGTCGTAGGCCATGGCATCCCATACCGTACCTCCCCCACCCTGCTTCCAGTATTCGTTACCAAACCATGTTTTTTGAGCAGCCTCCAGCGCCTTGCTTTCGGCGGGCTTGGTCGGATCACCGGGTACCGTATAAAAACGCCAGGCTAGTTTGCCGGTGTCGGCATCATAAGCCGCCACATAGCCACGCACACCCTTTTCGGCTCCGCCGTTTCCAATGATCACTTTGCCTTGCACCACACGGGGAGCCCCGGTCACGGTGTAGTTCATCGAATGGTCAGTGATGGTGTCGGTGCTCCATAGCGGTTTGCCCGTGCTAGCGTTTAACGCAATCAGTCGGCCATCATAAGCCCCTACGAATACCTTGCCCTTCCAGACTGCCACCCCGCGGTTGGCGATGTCGCAGCACCCTTTGGCCATATCGATTCCGCTGACTTTGGGATCGTAGGTCCAGAGAGATTGGCCTGTCACCGCATTCAAAGCGTACACGATGCTGCCCGCGCCGGTAGCGTACATGACGCCATCAACAACAATCGGTGTGGCCTCAACGGCCCGGTCGATGTCCAGCTTGTGTTGCCAGGCCAGACCCAGTTGCTGAACATTGCCCGCGTTGATTCTTTTGAGCGGCGAAAATCGCTGCTCGCTGTAAGTGCGGCCATGAGAGAGCCAGTTGCCGGCCTCTCGCGTGCCGGCATCGGCGTGCGCTGCTTTTACAATACGTTGTTGATTGACCGTGCTGGTATCGGCCAGTGCGATGCTGGTCACACCCAGCATGGCCCACACGCCGGTTAACAATTGAACGCGTCTCATTGGTATGTCACCCCATTTATTATTGGTATTGGACAAGCTGCCGTTGGCAGCCCAACCGGCATCGTACAAGCCCTGCGCCTTGGCAAATCGCGCACACCCTGGGTTGACCTCGAACACACCCTGCAAGGCCGACTATGTGCGATGGAGACAGCGCCCGGTCAGTGGTGGGTCAGCTGATCGTGAGGGCGTCATTCGCGTTGAGTCAGGAATCTCTATAATGTGCGCAAAGAACTCACCTTTGGAGCACTACATGGGATTTTTAGCCGGAAAAAAAATACTGATCACCGGTCTGTTGTCCAACCGATCCATCGCCTACGGCATTGCACGCGCCTGCCATGCGCAGGGCGCTGAATTGGCTTTTACCTATCAAAACGAACGCTTTAAAGACCGTGTCACGGATATGGCTGCCGACTTCGGATCCAAGCTGGTGTTTGTCTGTGATGTGGCCGAAGATGCGCAAATTGACGCCCTGTTTGCTCAATTAGGTCAGTCATGGAGCGGACTGGACGGCTTGGTACACGCCATCGCGTTTGCCCCCCGTGAAGCCATTGCCGGCGATTTTCTAGAGGGTTTGAGCCGTGAAGCATTCCGCGTCGCGCACGATGTATCGTCCTACAGCTTTGCTGCCCTGGCGAAGGCTGCCTTGCCCCTGATGGAAGGCCGCGGTGGGAGCGTCTTGACCATGAGTTATCTAGGAGCAGAGCGCATGGTTCCCAACTACAACACGATGGGACTGGCCAAAGCCTCACTGGAAGCCTCCGTGCGCTATCTCGCCGAAAGCCTGGGGCCACGTGGCATTCGCGCCAACGGCATCTCCGCGGGTCCCATCAAAACACTGGCGGCCAGCGGCATCAAAGGCTTTGGCAAAATTCTGGATGCGGTTGAAAAATCAGCTCCACTGCGCCGCAATGTGACCATCGATGATGTGGGCAACACCGCGGCATTCCTTCTGTCTGACCTGGCAGCAGGCATCACCGCTGAAATTACCCATGTGGATGGCGGCTTTAACGCAGCCGTCGGTGGCATGCTTGAGTAAACCGCGCGCCTGAAAAAATAAATGTAAGAACTGATCGTGCCTTGCGTCTAATCAATACCATCCAACGCAAGGAGCACGATCATGAAACAAACCCTCACATTGACCGCATTGGCCGTATTGGCCCTGGCCTCACTGCCTGCATTTGCCACCGGTGACGGCTCAGCGGTCAACACGGGCGATACCGTGTATATCTTTCATCCGGCGATGAACAAACCCCTCGATACCTTAAAAAGCCCAACCGCCAAACCCATGCCCCCCATGGCCGTCACTAAAGACATCATGCCCAGCCGTTTTGATCCAAACACTGTATTTGGCCCACACAACAAGGGTTAATTGCAGGCAGCCGACACAAAAAAAGCCCGCTACATAGAGCGGGCTTTTTAAATGGCAGCGCTTGTTGGCAGGCGCTGCCC
>DAITMV010000187.1:0-5775 GCA_036834985.1 Burkholderiaceae bacterium
GCGCAGGTGAGAGACGATCAAGCCGAGCCCCGCGACGACCCCGCACAGGATAGGCAACCATCCGCCTGTTACACAGGCGATGGCCCAGTGAGCGGCGAAGCTTGAGCGAACGCCCTATCCTGCAGGGCGAAGGAGCGACACCCTTACACTCATCGCGGGGCGAGCGCTGTCTCGAACCTGTGCCTCGCCGCAAAGCGCAGCTCATCCAACCGAAACATCTCGAACCTGTGCCTCGCCGCAAAGCGCAGCTCACACCATCAACCACTCGAACCTGCACCCCATCGCATAGCCAAAATTAGCCATAGCTTCTGACAAAATACAGCGCCGTCAATCCAAACCCAACCAACACAATCACCCGTTTGACCATCACCGCAGGCATCTTGCGCGCAAACGACCCACCCACATAGCCTCCACCAGAAGCAGCAACAACCATGAGCAAGGTATGTGGCCAACTGACCGCCCCGGCAAGCACAAAAGTAACTGTCGCGACAGAATAAATAACCGCCGATAACCAATTTTTCAGCGCATTAAGCTCGTTGACATCCTCAATCCCCTGAATGGCGAGCGAGGCCAGCATCAAGATACCCATCCCGGCACCAAAAAAGCCACCATAAGTAGAGACGCCCAGTTGGAACAGCAAGCCTCCTGGTCCCATCGGTTTAGGTGCCAAGGGATGGGTGTCCAAGGGCCTGGCCAGGGAGGTGTGCGCCACCTCTTGGGTATCAAAGTGGTGACGCAAACGCCTGAGTAAGGTAGAAATCTGCAGGCTGAATGCAAACAGGAGGGTGGCCAGCAAGAGTAGCCAGGGAATCAAGCGGGAGAAGACGGCGTCCTTGGTTTGTAATAATAAATACCCCCCCAATGCACCGCCCAGAGGCGCCACAACTGACAGTGGAGGCAAATGTTGACGGTAGCGGAATAATTCATGGCGGTAGCCCAACGCACTCAATCCACTGGCGGCCCATAGCGCCACTGAATTACGCTCATTGGCCTCTACAGGCGCACCCCCCGCAGCCAACAAGGCAAAAAACGAAAAAAAAGTCCCCCCACCGACTACCGCGTTGACGGCCCCGGCAGCAAAGGCACCTGCCACAATTAAAACAAAATCAGTGATAGCCATTCGCGTCTTTCATTCAACCAATCCTTGGCCTTGCTCCACGGCTCAAGGCGTGGGTCCACAGTGTATTCAGATTCACACCACTCGTGCACGCAAACACGCCATTCTCAAGCGGCACCTAGGGAAATCCTGAGTCGGCGGTGCGGACACATACTAAATGCCCCCACTTTGGGGAGCGACCCGCAATTTGCCCAAAATGGGGGGTCTTGTAAGAACTTCGCCGACCCGTTGTAGGGACTATCACCACATCGAATGTTCGCTTGCTGGTGGCAACGACGATTTCCTACAGGAGAATGGCATGACTAAAGTATTCGTAAGCACCTTGTTAGTAGCTGGCGTAGCCGCGATGTTTTCAACACCCTCTCATGCCTATGAAGGCTCGTTAAATGGCTGGGCGGCTGGTTATGCACAAGCCTATAACAACGAGGCCAGCGCCAAAGGCAGCGGCGCGGCAACCGCCATGTTCAGCCCTGACGCAACGATGCCCAAGGTTCCCGCAACACCCACGGCACCCAAGCAAACAGCCAAGGCGCCTGAGTCAAAGGCCGCTCCCACCAACACAGCTGACGCGGGCAAGGCGGAGGCTGCCAAACAAACAAGTACCACCCAGCAGGCGGCCATGGCCTCAGCGAATGCCGCCATCGGTGCAGGCGCAACGATTGGCGTCGGCGCTGCCAATATGGCGATCGCCTCAACAGCGCATACCGCTGGCAAAATGATTTTGGAAGGCCGCGCGATCGCGGACAAAGTGTCAGCTCAAGGAAAAGCCACCATGGCCGATTCCAAGGCTGTACTGGCTGACATGGCTGACTCGGCTAAAATTTCTGTCCGCGGTGATTCAACCATGAATGCGTCCATGGACAAGGGAATGTCTGCCAATGGCGCTTTGACGGTGGTAGCCGATGTTGCCTTGTCGCGCCCAACCACGCTGGACCGCGTCAGCCTGGACCGCCCGCTGCTCGACCGAGGTGGCCTGCTTGATCGCCCCATGCGCCTGTTTGAACGCCCAGAACGCGCTGGCAAAGCCATGTAAATTGCGTGTCACCGCACTCGGATCTTGACGTAAAAAAAGAGGAGTCAACTGACTCCCCTTTTTTTATGAGCAACGAGTCATCGGGCCGCGCGTGGCGGCCACTGGCTCATTACTTCTTCATTTCTTCTTTTTTCTCTTCTTTTTTCTCAGCCCTCATCTCTTTTTTGGCTGCTTTTTTCTCGGCTTTCATTTCAGCCTTTTCTTCTTTCTTGGTTTCTTCTTTCATGGGAGCTGCGCCAGTGTGGGCGGCGGCAAAGGCGGTAGAAGCAACAAACAGTGAAGCGATCAGAGCAGACAGCAATTTGGTCATTTTAAAACTCCTAGAGACTGTTGAGCATAAGCACGAGATGTGCGTTGTTATAACGATTCAGACCACGCTTTGGTTGACCCAAGCTGAAAGCTTTTGTAACCAAGCCACGTGTCTTATTTCGTGTGCACGTAATCTAACCTATTACAGAGATTTTTTTCATATTCACTGGCATTATCAGTGCAAATTTTTATATTTAGGTTGGATCAGGACGTGTTGCCTTTCAGCAGTAAGCTCAAAACACCCCTAGGGGCCGTATTTATCCTTCTGTCAGCGCTGGGGGCAGGCTCAGTCCAGGCGCAACCCTATACTCCGACCGATCCTCATCAAGTCGTCGAGCGCCTGCCAGGCCGAGCCAACACGCCAGAGCTTAAAAAAACAGCACGGCTTAAAAAACAGCTGGACCTGAGCCCAAACAACGACGCGGTGGCGCTGGATCTGGCACAAGCCTACTTTGAGGCTGCCATGGCCGTGGGTGACCCCCGCTACATCGGCTATGCACGTGCCGTCTTTGAGCCACGCTTGAATATTCATGCCATGGACCCCAATTGGTGGTTTGTCTCCGGACTCATCAAGCAATATTCACATCTGTTTCCCGAGGCGCAGGCCGATTTTGATAAAGCCCTGACTCTGGATAAAAACCACGCGCCGTCCATTGCCTGGAAAGCCGCCTTGTGGATGGTTGAGGGTCGATACGCCCAAGCGGCCCAGATGTGTGAGCAACTGAAAAATCACACCACCGAACTGGCCTATGCAGGCTGTGCGGATTTTGCAAAAGCAGGGCTGGGTCAACTGCAGGCAGCCTACGACGATTTGTCCACCCAACTGAAAAATGCACAGAACGCTTCAC
Organism: Burkholderiaceae bacterium; assembly: GCA_036834985.1. Lineage (GTDB taxonomy): Bacteria > Pseudomonadota > Gammaproteobacteria > Burkholderiales > Burkholderiaceae_B > DAITMV01. The sequence goes on from DAITMV010000187.1 coordinate 3,308, forward strand.
CGGCCATGCGTTTGTGGACCTTGACCCGCTTGGCCGAAATGTCCGAACGTTTGGGACAAACCCAAAATGCAGAGCAGCATTATCGCCAAGCCATACAACTGGGCCTGAACGATCAATATCTGCTCGCCGCGCATGCCGATTTCTTGTTGCGCGAGCATCGTGCGTCCGAAGTTCTGACCCAATTGCGTGGGTGGGAAGCGTCAGATGTACTCCTGTTGCGTCTGGTGCTTGCCGCCAAAGACACCCAGGACGCCAAACTGGACACCTACCGCAGCGAGCTCGATGGCCGGTTTGAAGCCCTAAGGCGCCGTGGCGAGCAGTTGCACGAACAAGAAGAAGCGCGCTTTTTGCTATGGATTGAGAACAAACCCAAAGAAGCACTCGAAAAAGCCCGTCATAATTATTTTGACAAATATCAACGTGAACCGCGTGATATGGAAATTCTGCTACAGGCGGCTGCGGCCACTCGGTCGATCGACGTCGTCAAGCCCGTGCATCAGTGGTTAGACACCACGGGCTTTGAGGATGCACGCCTCAAGCCATGGATCGAAAAAACACGGGGAGCACGGTGATGAGCAATCGGTTTTTCCCACAGGTCGTATCGCGCGGTTGGTGCTGGACAATCTTCCGGAACCTCTTGTTGGCCTGCCTGATGACTACGTCGGTGGCTTGGGCGCACAAACCGTCGGACAGCTACCTGACGTTTGAAATCACTCCAGACACCCGGACAGTGGACTTGCGCTGGGATATCGCGCTGCGTGACCTGGACTTCGCCCTGGACCTGGACACCGACCAAAGCGCTGACCTGACCTGGCAGGAAGTTCTCAGCGCGCAAGATCGGATACAGGACTACGCCCTCAAACATCTCATGGTCCGCGCCAATAGCGACAAAGGCCCCTTGTGCCCATTAAAACCGGGGCGCCAGGCGCAGCTGGACCAACACAGCGACGGTACCTACATCGTGCTGTGGCTCAAAACCCAGTGCGATGTGGAGCTCAAAGATGGCATCTGGGTCAACTACCAGCTGTTTTTTAATCTGGATCCCACCCACCGCGGGCTGGCGCAGTGGTCGGCTGATCAGAAACCGCTGGGTTCAGCCTTGTTCAAACCGGAGGCCCCCGCGCTAGCGCTTGGCGTCAAGCCGCTGTCGGCCCTCAGCGTAGCCGCTGACTACATCAAGGACGGTGTATGGCATATCTGGATCGGTATTGACCACATCCTCTTTTTGGTCAGCCTCTTGCTGCCGGCCGTGATGTTGCGAACCGATCAACACTGGCGTGGCGTACCCAAGCTGTCTGATGCCGTTAAAGACATTGTGAAAGTCGTCACCGCCTTTACGCTGGCTCATTCGATCACACTCAGTCTGGCTGCCTTAAAAATTGTGCAACTGCCATCTGTGTGGGTCGAGTCGATCATTGCATTGTCTGTTGTGGTAGCAGCACTGAATAACCTGCGTGGGGCGGTCCACAGCAAACGCTGGATGATGGCCTTTGGCTTCGGCTTGCTGCATGGGTTTGGTTTTGCCTCGGTGCTGGCTGATTTGGGATTACCCACCCAACTGCTGGCCTTGGCCTTGTTAAGCTTTAACATTGGAGTTGAAATCGGTCAGCTGAGTATCGTAGTGGCCGTGATGCCGATCGCGTTTTTGCTGCGAAACACCAAGTTCTATCGACTGGGCATTTTACAGTGTGGGTCGTTGGTGGTCGCAATCATCGCTGCAGTGTGGACTGTAGAGCGAGCCACCGGCATTAAATACCTGCCGTTTTAAGTATGGACGATTACAGCCAGGGTATGAGCAGATGCGCGTGTTGATGTGGCCTGTCCCTGCCCTGCTGGCATGGGTCAGCAGTTGGGGGGTGTGCCTTGCTTTGTTGCGTGTAGGCAGCCCTGTATGGATGGCGCTGTTGGTGCCAATGGCGTGGGGAGCCTTGCTGGGTCGCCTGGGAGATACGGCGTGGCGCCGAGGCTTGATTGTGTCCGGTTTTCCGCTGTCATTGCTGCTCTCAAACGTGGTGGCATTGCCCAGCTGGGCATGGCTGGCCCCCCTGGCGCTTATCCTGATGATTTATCCGCTCAACGCGTGGCAGGATGCGCCCTTGTTTCCTACACCACGTCATGCGCTGGAGGGGCTGGCTGAGCTCGCCCCCTTAGGTCCCCAGGCCCACATCGTGGATGCCGGCTGCGGACTGGGCGACGGGCTAATTGCTTTGCGCGCCACCTATCCAGCATCCCGGCTGTACGGGATTGAATGGAGCTGGCCCTTGCGGCTACTGTGTGCCGTCCGATGCCATTGGGCTCATATTGAACAAGGGGATATTTGGACAGCGGATTGGAGTGGCTACCAGATGGTGTATTTGTTTCAGCGTCCCGAGAGCATGGCCCGCGCCGTCGAAAAAGCCTGCAAAGAGCTCAAAGCCGGGGCTTATCTGGTCAGTCTGGAGTTTGAAGCAGCTGCATTAACACCACAT
>DAITMV010000188.1:0-5766 GCA_036834985.1 Burkholderiaceae bacterium
TTCGACCCAATACGAACATCCATAAATCAGCAATCAGGCTGTTGTTACATCAGCAAAATGCCAGGATTGTTGTCAGAATCACGCTGACATGCCCTGCATCGCCACCAAACTGCCTCCTGCATAAAGGTTTACGGATTATTTTCAAAAAAGATGATGGCTGACGATGGCCTTTTTTGGGGGACGCCCTCCCCCAGGGTCCCTGCACAAAGTCCTTTCAGCCGCTACCCATCAGGTCACAACCCCATGACCTGTTGGGCAGATTGCGTAACGCCAGCAAAGCCTTTATTCTGGTTCGAGGATTGATCGATTCCATTCGCTACAAGGGCACCACTTTTGAATGTCAGACAAGTTCTAGTCTTTCCCGCCGGCACGGAAATCGGCCTTGAGATTCATCAAGCGCTGGTCCACTGCAAGGAGGTCCGCTTATTCGGTGCAGGCATTGCTGGCACCAACCACGGACAGTTTGCCTATGAGCGCTATCTGACCTTGCCCTCCATCTACGAAAATGGATGGCTGGACGCGCTGATCGAGGTTTGTCACACCTGGAAAATCGACTACCTGTTCCCCGCCTTCGATGATGTGATTGTTGAGCTGGCCAAGGTTCGAGACCGCATTCCGGCCGTAGTATTGGCCCCGTCGTTGCGCACCTGTCTGGTCACACGATCCAAACAACAGACCTATGCGGCCTTGCAGGGTGTGATACGGGTTCCACGCGTGTACACGGCCCCACCAGCCGCCGCTGACTACCCGGTACTGGTCAAGCCCGATCAAGGTCAGGGATCCAAAGACATTCGTCGGGTTGATACGCTGGAGGCTTTGACGCTGGCCTGTCAGGCCACGGATCAGCCGATCATTTGCGAATATTTGCCCGGCGAGGAATACACCGTTGACTGCTTTAGCGACAGGGAGCGCGGCGTGCTGTTTGCGGGTGCGCGTATCCGACAGCGAACCCGAAACGGCATTTCGGTCAACACCGTCAGCTGCCCGCTACCGGGGATTGATGCGATGGCCCAGGCCATTCATGCAACCTTTGACATGCAGGGTGTCTGGTTTTTCCAATTAAAAAGGGCGGCGGATGGCGAACTGGCCTTGCTGGAAGTCGCCCCCAGGATTGCGGGCTCGATGAGTCTGCACCGAGTGATGGGGGTGAATTTTCCGCTGTTGACGATATTCGAACATGAGCGGCTTGCGCTGACTCTGCAGGTCAACAACCACGCGGTTGAGCTGGACCGGGCCCTGTGCAACCGTTATAAACACGCCATTGTGTTTGAGTCCGCCTACATTGACCTGGATGACACCGTGATTCGGGGTGACCAGGTCAATATCGATGCCATTCGCTTTATTCACCAATGTAAAAATCGACTCAAGCCGGTGATCTTGATCACCCGCCATGCAGGAGATCTGATTGCAACGCTGAAGCGATTTGGGCTCACTGATCTGTTTGACGAGGTCATTCATTTGCAGGCTGGGGAAAAAAAGTCGGCCTATATCACCCGGCCGCACAGCATTTTTATTGATGACAGTTTTGCAGAACGCAAAGATGTCCACCAAAAACACGGTATTCCCACCTTCGATGTCAGCATGATTGAGTTATTCTCTGATCAAGCCTCCAGTCTATAAGGAACCTGCGCCATGGCCTTGTCCAATCAGGATGAATTAAATCTGCTCGAAAGCGTAACCCACACCTATGTGACCAGCGAAAGCCCCCAGGATCGCCTGATCAAATCCATGGCGGTTCGGGTGTTTGAGCCTTTTCTGAATAAACAGGGCCGGGCGCTGGAATTTGGTTGTTGTGATGGCTACATGACCTCACTGATCAAGCCCCTGGTAGGAGACATGACCGTGGTCGATGGCTCTGAGACCTTTCTGGCCCAAACCCGCCAACGCGTGCAAGGCAATATCGAGTTTGTACATAGCCTGTTCGAGGAATTTAACGCCAGCAAGCCGTTTGATTTTGTGTTTGCCACCTACGTGCTGGAGCACGTTCGCGACTCTGTCGGTTTTTTACAGAAAGCAGCCGCGCAATTGTCGGACAACGGTCTGCTGTTTATTGTGGTGCCTAACGCCCGTGCACTGTCCCGCCAACTGGCGCGTCACATGGGTTTGCTGGATGATCTGTTTGCACTGACGCCCAACGACATCAACCATGGTCATCGGCGTGTGTATGACCGGGTTCTGCTCAACCGGGACATCGAGCAAGCAGGCCTTGTGCAAGTATCACAGGGTGGGTTGCTACTGAAAATACTCGCCGATTTTCAAATGGATAAGCTCATTGAAAACGGCGTGTTGGGCGAACCCCAGCAAGAGGGCTTGTTTAAGATGGGCCTGGAGTATCCTGAGCTGGCCGGCAGCCTTTTTGCAGTGTGCAAAAGGCCAACCCCCAATAAATAAGATCAAACCGCTACAGGTACTGATTCGTTGACTTTGTTGCGAACCAGATCAGCAATAAACTCCACCTCGGCATCACTCAAACCGGGGTGAATCGGCAAACACAACACCCGATCCGAAATCCCGGTTGCAATCGGCAAGCCTTGTTTATGGGCGCTGGGCAAATTGCGGTACATCGGAAACTCGGAAATCAAGGGATAAAAATAACGGCGCGCCAAAATCGAATGGCGTCGCATCAAGGCATATAGCTCATCCCGGGTCTGGTGATAGGCTTCGTTGACGAGAATCGGGAAATATCCAAAATTGGGGTTGATGCCTCGGCCATATTCATACAGCTGTATACCAGGCACACCCATGAGAACACTGCGGTATTTATTGTAAATGTCGCGACGACGATCAATGGCAGCACCAATGTGTTTGAGCTGCAACAAGCCAAGTGCTGCATTAAACTCAGACATTTTGCCATTGATACCGGGGGCAACCACAGTGGTTTCGTCGACAAATCCAAAATTTTTCAAATGATCAACGTGTTGTTTGGTTTTTTTGTCGTGACAAATAATGGCGCCGCCCTCAAAGGTATTAAACACCTTGGTGGCGTGAAAACTCAGGATTGACATATCCCCATGCCGCAATATGGTGCCGCCAGCATCCTCGACACCAAATGCGTGAGCCGCGTCATAAATCACCTTCAAATTGTAGTTGTCGGCAATTTTCTGGATTTTATCCACATCGCAAGGCTGTCCATAACAATGGACCGGCATGATCGCGGTGGTATTGGGTGTGATCGCCGCCTCAATTTTTGCGGGGTCCAGGTTAAATGTTTCCGGATCAATGTCCACAAACACCGGCGTAATCTTGTTCCACAACAAAGAGTGCGAGGTCGCTACAAACGAATACGGTGTCGTGATGACTTCGCCACTGATGCGATAGGCCTGTAAGGCCGTGACCAGCGCGAGGGTTCCATTGGTAAACAACGACAGGTACTCAACGCCCAGATAACGGGCCAGCTCCTGTTCAAACTGTGCATGAAAGGGTCCACCATTGGTCAAGACCTTATTGCCCCAGATCTGCTGCAGGTAGGGCATAAACTCGTCGAGTGGAGGCAATACCGGTTGAGTGACCGTTAAGTTGTTATGAACCATCATGCCCACCTTCCTTGTGCGTCATACGCGTGCCCTGGCTGCGCAGTCAGGGTGTCTCTGTTTGAATAAGCCCACGCCAAGGCGCGGCAGAACTCATCCGTGTAATCGTTGTGATCCGAATAATGGCGATCCAGAATATGTCGGGAGGCCACCAGTTTTTTCATCTCCAGCAGCAAATCGGGCTTGTTGATCAGTTCAACAGCAGCCCCGATGTATTCCTGAACCTGCTCTGCCACAAAAAACTGTGCCAGATCAAATGCCGCCATGACGTTGTAATCAGATCGGGAATGGGGTTCCGGGCCGTTCAGGGCCAAAATGGGCAAACCCAATACCAGACAATCCATCGTGGACGATGCATTACCAAACGGAAACGGACTCAACGCAAAGTGATGACCGGCAATCAGCTCCAGATACGCCTCGTAGGACATTCGAGGGGCTACCGTTGCTGTGGGGAAATAGCTGGTTAAGCGCCTCGTTGCCGACAGCTTACCCAATCCGAACTCATTGGGGAAAAACGTAAACTGGACAGGTTTTTCGGCGCGTTGTTCAATTTCCTTAAGCGCCATCATGAACGGCAGATTGATCTTCATCGCATGGCAAGGCACGGCAATCTTGATCACGTCATCAGACAACACCGAGGGTTCAGGTAACTTTAATCGCTTGTGGGCTTCAATCAAGCTGCCGACTTCTGCATCAAGCACCAACAGATTTTCTGAAAATACGTCAGGACCACCATAGGTGCGCCGATCCATAAAGACCGCATCAATGGTATCGATTTGCGAAGTGGCCGGATGCCCCAGACTCATTACCTGCAAGGGAGCCCATCTCACGTTGGCCAGGGCGATACTCCAAGCGCGCATGCCGATACTTGGAAAATACACAATATCAGGCTGGCAACTATTAAGCACGTCCTGCAGGTCCAGTTCACTGCCGGGTATGGGTACATATGCATCAAACAACTGTTTACTGTGCTCATCCACATCGGCGGGCAAGGCCAGCAATACCAAACGGAATTCCTCGCGCAGCTTTTTAATGATCGGTGCATACCAACGATACATGGCGTGCAACGAATTAAAGGACTCTGCAGCAATCGCAATGGTTTTTTTGCCCGGAGCCGCAGGCCTTTGTGTGAGGGACGGCGCTTTGACGTGTTTGCTGTGGAGGGTTCTTTTGAACCACTCATTTAAATGGCGTTTGATACCGTGTTTATGTTCGGAGGTGGAATAACTACACAACATCCACACATTGGCCACCGCGCCTCGATAGGCTTCCAGCGGCCGTAACTGGGGATAAGGGTTGTATTCTTCGAGCAAGAACTTCCGATTCGCCTCTCCTTGCAGGGTGATCGGCATGCGATCGAGCAGCAGCCCCAAGGCCAGCAGGGCTCCCATCTCGCTGACATCCAGTGTCAACTCGACCAGGCTTTCAGCTTCAATCTCATTGATATTGGACAAGAGGATTGAACGAATCAGGGCTGCGTTGTCCCGCACGTGTTTGGCAGGCTGCTCCTTGGCCCGCTGGTTGAGCAACGTCAATACATGCTTGGCAGACCCAAACCCGGACAACTCATAGACATATCCGATAAAACGCTTTTGCATGCACAGGCGAACAATATCTGCCATCGAGAGGCGATAACTCATGTCCAATAATAACTGGCTATACAAGGCCGCCACGCGAGTACACAACGCCTGGGTATTAAACGAGGCGATTTGAAGCGCATGGGCGTAAGGCTTTTCCTCACACTCGATGGACAGCACATACAGCTGTTGGATGACTTTCTCTAGACTGGAACGAGACTGAAAATGCATGGAATGCTCGATCGCCCTCAACTTCTCGTCGAGTGCGTTGTAAATCGAATCCAGTTCTGCTTGTAAATCCATCGTACTTGTCCCGTGGGCAGAGGTGAGGCAGTTAATGGAACATTTATATCACGGGCTTCTTATAGTGCGTCACACCATAAGGGGTGCGTTTTGGGGCTATATTTGCGGTTGGTTGGCTATGGGCGGGGGTGCCGGTTCGAGGTGGCTGAGCTGCGCTGTGCGATGGAGAGCAGGTTCGAGTGTTTGATGGTGTGAGCTACTCTTTGCGATGTGCTCTGACTACTTTGATGCTCCAGTTGTTGCTAATGCGCTTTGCGGTGATGCACAGGTTCGAGACAGCGCTCGCCCCGTGAGGAATGTGAGGGTGTCGCTCCTTCGCCCTGCAGGATAGGGCGTTCGCTCAAGCTTCGCCGCTC
>DAITMV010000189.1:0-2441 GCA_036834985.1 Burkholderiaceae bacterium
CCCATTTCGCCGCCACGGGGGGCAAATGCCCCACCAACAGGCACCACCCGGCCCTTGCTCTCCGCCGCCTACCCGGACGCCGCCCCCCCCTCCTTCCCGATGGGGGGCCCCCCCCCCCCACCCCGAAATTTTTCCCGCTCCCCCCCCCCCGGGGTCAAAATCGCCCAGGGCACAAACAGGGATGCCCCCGCCACGCCCAATACGGCCCCCTTTAATGGCGGCGGTGGGTTTTTAAGTAATATCCACAACGCTTACACGAGCACCTCATTTAATCGTCGCTACGGCAACATCGCCATCGTCCGGGCTAAAGCCCCCACCTTCCGTGGTGCACCCGGTGTCGGGTTTGCCCAGGAACAGTTGCGCTACTGGTCTGTATGCGGCAATGAGTTTGTGACGCAGCGCTACACCGACTGCAGCGCTGATATTCAAACGCCGCTAGATGCCAACGGGTATTTCACCGTGGTGGTCAGTGATGCAGCGGATCGCCCCAAAAATGCCATTCAAAGCAATGGATTTAAATGGCTGGCGTGGGGAGCTTATCCTGACATGGTGGTACTGGTTCGACATATGCTGGCGAACCCGGGCTTTAAGGAAGCCATTCAGAATCAACCCTTTGGCGGTGATCTAAAAAAAGGCATGGGCGCGTTTTATCCAGAGGGGGTGTATTGCGATAAGCAAACTGTGGAGCTGAGCAATAGCCCTGCCCAGGCCTTTGAACTGTGCAAACAGTACAAGCACAACAGCGTACCCCTGCCCCTTTAAGGTCAAGCAACTTATGTCCTTACCCATGCCCATCAACAGGCTGCTGCTTACCCTGCTAACCACCTCGTTGGCCGCTTGCGGAAACGGTGATAACAATAGCTCCACAAATACCCCAACCAACAGCACCACAAACAGTGCCAACAACAACGGCAGCCAAACTACAGGCAGCGAAGTGGCTTCTGGCGCAGTTGAAGGGACGGTGCTCAGTGTCAGCAACGACGCCATGGTCAGTGCGGCAAGTACCTGTGGCAATACCCTCCCCCAAGAAATACTCAGTTGTACAACCCCTGTGAACATCGATGGGCTGGAGCCCACCTGCAACCCCAACCTGACTCAAAGCGCCTGGGCCAGCGCGCACCGAGGCAATTTTGCACAAGCCTCCTCGTATTTGCCGGGCGTCAAAGGTGATCTGACCCGACTGAACATTGATCACAGCAATCTGGAAGCTGCACCGATTATCATGGACTTCACCGAGCCTGATGCCAAAGGCACTGTCGCGGTGTGGGGTTCAACGGTCGGATTTACGGGGTTGGTGTTTAAAAAAGATGCGAACACCTTACAGACGCTGGGGCAATATCGGCCCAATACGGTGGGCACCGTGTCGGCCTCGGGGGCATATAACCTGTTGGACCGAAGCCAGCACCTGATCGTCGGTTCAGGCCAACGCATGAAAGTGTTTGGTGACGCGGTACAAGGGGATCACAGCTCAGGCGTCAAGCTGCTTAAAGACTATGGATTGCCGGCATCCGCGCAATGTGGCAGCAAGGATGAACTGGTGGGCATCACCATGCTGCCGAATGGCTATGTCGCATTTGCCACCAAAAATGGTGTGGTCGGCCTGATGCCCCGGCATACCGAGGCCATCTGCGACAAAAGCCTGATCACCTATTCGATCAATGGCAGTCAATGCGGCAAGAGCAATGCGGCGCTGGAAGAGATTTCCAACAGCATTGCCGCCGATGAAAACAACAATCTGTATGTGGTGACAAGCCAGGCGATGTATCAATTCAAACCCGCAGGCAACTCGCTGACGGTGGGCTGGCGTTCCTCCTATCTCGGTGCAGGACAAACCGGAGCCGGCCGGCTGGGGGCCGGATCAGGTTCTACGCCTACGCTGGCAGGTACTCGCAAGGCCGACGACAAATTTGTGGTGATTACCGACGGCGCCACGCTGATGAACGTTGTGTTCATGTGGCGCGACGCTATCCCCGCCGACTGGAAGCCCGCCCGCGCCGATGCGGATCGGCGTATTGCCTGCGAAGTACCCATCAATTTTGGCAATCCAAATGCGACGCAAAGCCTGTCCGAACAATCGGTGCTGGTGCGAGGCAACAGTGCAATCGTCGTCAACAATCAAGTGACGTTTAACCCTTTGTTAAGCCGCGTGCCAGGGCAAGTGCAACCGTTTACGCAACTGCTGTCAGGGGCGTCGATCAATCGCCCGCATGGCTTGCAGCGCGTCGACTGGGATCCGGCCAGCCGCACCTGCCGCACGGTCTGGAGCAACACGGACATCAGTTGGCCCAATGGTATTCCTACCATGAGTGCAGCCGATGGTCTGGTGTATGGGATTGGCTCGCGAACCATCAACGGAGTGGACACCTGGACACTGGAAGCCGTCAACTACGCCAGCGGGCAAACTGAATTTGTCGTACCCAGCACACCACTGGTGGCCGACA
>DAITMV010000189.1:2541-5725 GCA_036834985.1 Burkholderiaceae bacterium
GGCCGACAGCCCAACCCAGCCAGCTACATTCCCGTCTCTGCACTGAATCGACAAAACTATTAACCGTACACGCTATGACTTTTGAACTCGCCTCCCGACTGATGCTCATGAGTGCCGCCCTATCGATCACCTTCTCGAGCCTTATGGGGTTTGGCATGTTGCTCATCACCAAACAGTTGCACGACAACCCCTCCTCGGTGAAGGTCAACCTCAGGCAACTGGGTGCGGCGCATCTGGACTGGTTGATGTTGTCATTCATGCTGGGCATTGCCGTGATGTTCATGCATGTGTTTGAGCTCAAAAGCATTGATCGATGGATTCCGATCGTATTGATTGCCGGGTCGTGGATCAACCCCGTCAGTTATGTATTCCGGGCCTTTGGTGTGAACTCGTTTGTATTTGCCGGCGGGTTGACGCAGCGACTCAGTGCCGCATTGGGGGGAATCTCCTCGGTCATGATCGTTGCAGCCTGGGTGGCGCTGATCTTCCAAGCCCTACAGTGATACACTTTGCGCCCCTCATTTACTGCGGTTATTGCTCACCATGTGGTTTAAAAATCTGTTTATGTATCAGCTCAAGCATTGGGAAGAAACTGCGGCGTCACTGGAAGACAAACTCGCCAGACAAGCCCTGACTGCCTGTACAGGCGCAGATATGCAAACCAGGGGCTGGGTAGCCCCCAAAGCCGAGGGCGAACCCTTTGTGCACGTCATGGGCTCTCAATTGCTGATCAGCCTGGGGCTGGAGAAAAAACTCCTGCCCGGCACCGTCATTACCCAATTTACCAAGGCACGAGCGGCCGAAATTGAAGAGCGTGAAGGTTACAAGCCAGGCCGCAAGCAGATGAAAGAAATCAAAGAAGCGGTCACCGACGAATTGCTGCCGCGTGCGTTTGCCATTCGAAGCAAAATTTACGCGTGGATCGACCCCGACGGTGGCTGGCTGGTGATCGACGCCGCCAACGCGAGCAAGGCCGACGAGTTGATGAGCCTGTTGATCAAATCGGTCGACGGGATGTCGGTGCTGCCCCTGCGTACCCAGACTTCGCCCACGGCTGCCATGACCGCTTGGCTGCAAACCAACGAGTGTCCTCCACCGTTTACGGTGGATCAGGACTGCGAACTACGGGGCCGCGGCGAGCAAGGCGCAACGGTTCGTTATGTGCGCCATTCACTCGAGTCGGACGAAATTTCCAAACACATTCAAACCGGCAAGGATGTGACGCGGCTGGGCATGACCTGGGCCGATAAAATATCCTTCGTATTACATGAGAATCTGCAGGTCAAACGGATTGCCCCTCGTGATGTGATTAAAGAGCAAGCCGATGTCAGCGCAGACGACGATGCCTTTGACACTGACTTTGCCCTGATGACCGGCGAATTGAAAAAACTTCTGGCCGATTTGACAGCCGCCTTGGGTGATGCGGCCACTTTGCCCGCCGTTTGATGGTGGGCATCAGTACCGTATAAGGGCAAGCCTGAATCGACAAGCGGCACCGGAGACTGTAAATTTCACGGCTGCTCAGCGATTTTGAAGAAGAAATCCTTTAAAATCGCTGGTTTGGGCGTAAGCAACTTGTACGCGCCGTTAACTCCCGCTTGAGGTTTTAGAAATGACAGAACGCACCACCGTTCACGGCTTAAAAGTAGCCACCAACCTGTTCAACTTCGTCAACGAGCAAGTGCTGCCCGGTACCGGTATCGACAGCGCCAAATTCTGGGCGGGTTTTGACGCGATTGTTTCTGAATTAGCCCCCAAAAACGTAGCACTGCTGGCAGAGCGTGACCGTATCCAGCTGGAAATGGATGCATGGCACAAAGCCAATCCAGGCCCAATCACCGACATGCCCGCCTACCAGGCCTTTCTGACCAAAATCAGTTATCTGGTTGAGCAACCGGCTGGCGCCAAAGCCACAACCACCAACGTTGACAGCGAATTGGCGACCCAAGCTGGCCCACAGTTGGTTGTACCGATCCTGAACGCACGTTACGCCCTGAACGCTGCCAATGCGCGTTGGGGTTCACTGTACGATGCTCTGTATGGCACCGACGTGATTTCCGAAGAAGGTGGCGCAGACCGTGCGGGGGGCTATAACCCTATCCGCGGCGCCAAAGTAATCGAATTTGCCCGCAACTTCCTGGACCAATCCGTCCCCTTGGCAGGCGCCTCCCATAAAGACGCAACGGGTTACGCCATTGTGAATGGCGCCTTGCAGGTCAGCCTGAAAAACGGCAGCACCACCAGCTTGAACAACCCGGCGCAGTTTGTGGGCTATCAGGGTGATGCAGCAGCGCCTTCTTCTATCTTGCTGGTCAACAACGGTATTCACGTTGATATCCAGATCAACCGCACCACCGCCATCGGCTCGACCGATGCTGCCGGTATTTCTGATGTGGTTCTGGAAGCGGCACTGTCCACCATCCTGGATCTGGAAGACTCGGTCGCTGCCGTGGACGCCGACGACAAAATCGTGGCCTACACCAACTGGCTCGGCATCCTCAAAGGCACCCTCACCGAGTCCGTGTCCAAAGGTGGCAAAACCTTTACCCGTGGTTTGAATGCGGATCGCACCTACACCGGCGCGAATGGCGAACCCGTCGTCATGCACGGCCGCTCATTGCTGTTCCTGCGCAACGTGGGTCACTTGATGACCAACCCAGCCATTCTGTATGCCGGTGACAAGGAAATCCCAGAGGGCATTCTGGATGCTGTCATTACCACCACGATCGCCTTGCATGATTTGCAGGGCCACGGCGTCAACGGCATTCGCAACAGCCGCAAAGGGTCCGTGTACATCGTTAAACCCAAAATGCACGGCCCCAAGGAAGTTGCATTTGCAGCCGAACTATTCACCCACGTTGAAAAGCTCCTCGGCCTGGCCGACAGCACCGTCAAATTGGGCATCATGGACGAAGAGCGCCGCACTTCGGTCAACCTCAAAGCCTGTATCGCTGCAGCGGCAAGCCGTGTGGCATTCATCAACACCGGCTTTTTGGACCGTACAGGCGACGAAATGCACACCGCCATGCTGGCCGGCCCGATGATCCGCAAGGCAGAGATGAAGTCCAGCGCATGGATTCAGGCCTATGAAAAGAACAACGTTCTGGTGGGTTTGAGCTGTGGCTTAAAAGGCCGCGCACAGATCGGCAAAGGCATGTGGGCCATGCCTGACCTGATGAAAGCC
>DAITMV010000190.1:0-5722 GCA_036834985.1 Burkholderiaceae bacterium
TCCTTGAGGTATTTGGCCAGCTTGCCGCTGGTGGTGGTTTTACCGGCACCTTGCAAACCCGCCATCAAAATGACGGCAGGCGGCTGAGTGGCGAGGTTGATGTCGACCGTCGCGTCCCCCATCAATCCGGTCAGTTCCTTGTGGACGATACCCACCAATGCCTGGCCGGGCGTCAGGCTGTTCATCACCTCTTCGCCCATGGCTCTGTCTTTGACGCGGTTGATGAAATCTTTCACCACCGGCAGCGCCACATCGGCCTCGAGCAAGGCCATGCGAACTTCGCGCAGCATCTCCTGGGTGTTGGCCTCCGTCAGGCGGGCCTCGCCCTTCATCGTTTTGACTACACGGGTCAAGCGGTCGGTCAGATTTTCAAACATTCGGGTACACTGTGTTCATGGAACAAACTGTATTGTACGCGTTTGCGCTTATTTTTTACGGGGCGTCCGCCGGCTTGGCCTGGCGCGATTTAAAGCCGCCGTCAGCCGCCTGGGGCAAGCCTTTGCGCTTTACCCTACTCTTGCTCGCGCTGTTGTTGCATGCCCTGGCCTGGCACGATCAGGTCTTTACCAGCGAAGGCCTGCGGTTCGGATTTGCCCATGTGGTGTCCATTTCCTGCTGGCTGGTGGCCGCTGTGTCGGGTCTGGAAAGCCTGCAAAACGACGTACTGATCCTCGAACTATTCGCTTACCCGGTCGCGGCGGTGGCCGCATGGCTGCCGCACGTGTTACCGGGGGCCTTGGCGGGCCATTATGTCGACAGCCTGTGGTTCAAGTTGCACATTGCCATTGCGATTGGCGCCTATAGCCTGATGACCATTGCGGCAGCTCACGCCATTTTAATGTCCATGCAGGAAAAAAGCCTTCATTCCCCAGTGGGCCGTTGGTCGGGGGGCGGTGGCGGGCATTCCGCAGCAAGCGGGCCGCGCTGGGTTGAAAGCCTGCCGCCGCTGTTGGTGATGGAGCGTGTGCTGTTTCGCATGATTTTGCTCGGTTTTGTGATGCTGACCTTGACGCTGGCCAGTGGCATTGTGTTTTCTGAGCAGTGGTATCACAAGCCCATGCGCTTTGACCACAAAACTGTTTTTGCGTGTGTGTCCTGGGCGATTTTTGCGGCCCTGTTGTGCGGCCGGTATGTGTATGGATGGCGTGGCAAAACAGCCCTGCGCTGGACGATGTGGGGCTTTGGTACCCTGGTGCTGGCCTATGTTGGTTCGCGGTTTGTGCTTGAAGTCGTTTTGCATCGGATTGCCTGATGGGTCGAATTTTATTTTTCATTGTCCTGGGCCTCGTGGTGTATGTGTTTTTCAAGAGCTGGCAGCGCAAGCAATTGGGTGATTCGCCGTCAAAAGGCGGCGCGTTACCCCGAGTGCCCCAGGAGCAAACCATTTACCAATGCCGGCAGTGCGGCAGCTATGCGCCCTTGAATGAGGGCGTGATGATCGAGGGGCGTTTTTACTGCCAAGCCGAGCATGCCCGGCAAGCCGGCGAGAGTCTGCGTGTCTGAGCAAGCCTTGTGGACGCAAGGGTGGTGCAGCATTGCCACACCCTGTGTGTCCCCGAATGCCGATGACCGACCCGATGGCACGGTGGTTGATATGGTTGTGATCCACTTCATCAGCCTGCCTCCCGATGTATTTGGCACTGGCGCACCGCTGGCGTTGTTTTGCAATCGTCTGGATTTGTCTGCAGACCCGTACTATCCCCCATTGGCCGGCGTGCGTGTCTCGTCCCATTTTTTTGTCGATCGGCTGGGTTGCGTCACGCAACTGGTGTCGTGCGATCGTCGGGCCTGGCATGCCGGGGCGTCTGAGTGGCAGGGGCGGGTGCGGTGTAATGATTTTTCCATCGGTATTGAACTCGAAGGCAGTGAAAACCAGCCCTTCGAGGCGGTGCAGTATGACGCCTTACATGCCTTGCTCGGCGCAATTCGCGGGCGCTATCCCATTACACATGTGGTGGGCCACTCCGATATTGCGCCGGGGCGCAAGACCGACCCAGGCCCTTATTTTGAGTGGAACCGGCTGGCCCGCTGACCGGTGTTTGTGCGTCGTATCCCCCGTTTTTTATTGCCACAAATGATTTGCTAAAAAGCCACTTCCCTACTAGAATTAGTCCTCGAAACGTATCAAACCACTAGATGTTGTGGTCGCCATCGTAGCGCCCACCCGCAAAAACCGCATAAAATCAACGCGATAAATCAGAATTCTCTCAGGAGGCATTGCATGCAAATAACGTCAGACACCGGGTCTATTGCCCCCGCATCCGTTCACGTCACCGGCTTGGGCGGCGACTCGCTCGACAATGCTTCGACCGTTTACGCACAATACAAAATCATTCGCCGTAATGGCTCTGTTGTGGGCTTTGAGCCCAGCAAAATCACCATCGCCCTGACCAAGGCCTTTCTGGCTGTCAATGGAGGCCAAGGTGCTGCCTCAGCGCGTGTGCGCGAACTGGTTGAGGGGATGACCGCCTCTGTGGTCAATGCGCTGATTCGCCGTCAGCCATCGGGCGGTATTTTCCACATCGAAGACATCCAAGACCAGGTTGAACTGGCGCTGATGCGCTCTGGCGAGCACGATGTGGCCCGTGCCTATGTGCTGTACCGCGAGCGTCGCGCGCAGGAGCGTGCTCAAAAGGTCAAAGACCAGTCCAGTGAAATCACCATTCACGTGGTTGATGGCGGCATTCGCAAGCCGCTGGATGTGTCTTACATCCGTGGCCTGATTGAATCCGCAGCGTCGGGTCTGGAAGATGTCGTCAGCGTTGAGGCGGTGCTGCAGGAAACCCTTAAAAACATCTATGACGGCGTGTCTCTGGAAGAGGTGTACAAGTCGGCGATCCTCTCGTCCCGCGCGATGATCGAGACCGACCCATCCTATACCTTGGTGACGGCTCGTCTGTTGCTGCACACCATTCGTAAGGAAGTGATCGGCCGCGAAGTATTGCAGGCTGACATGGCCACGGCCTATCCTGAGTACTTCCCGGGCTTTATCAAAAAAGGTATCGAAGCCGGCCTGCTGGACCAGCGTCTGGCGCAATATGATCTGAAGCGTCTGGGCGCAGCACTCAAACCCGAGCGCGATTACAAGTTTGATTACCTCGGCCTGCAGACGCTGTATGACCGGTATTTTCTGCACGTCAACGACACCCGCATCGAGATGCCACAGGCATTCTTCATGCGCGTTGCCATGGGCCTGACCTTAAACGAAGTCGATCGCGAAACCCGCGCCATTGAGTTCTACGAAATCCTGTCCAGCTTTGATTTCATGAGCTCTACCCCCACCTTGTTTAACTCGGGCACCATTCGCTCGCAGTTGTCATCGTGCTACCTGACCACCATCGGTGACGATCTGGACGGCATCTACGAAGGCATCAAGGAAAACGCACTGCTCTCGAAGTTCGCCGGTGGTTTGGGCAACGACTGGACGCCTGTACGTGCACTGGGCAGCCACATCAAGGGCACCAACGGCAAATCACAAGGTGTGGTGCCGTTCCTCAAGGTGGTCAATGACACGGCTGTGGCGGTTAACCAGGGCGGCAAGCGTAAAGGTGCGGTGTGCGCCTACCTCGAAACATGGCACCTGGATATCGAAGAATTCCTGGAATTGCGCAAGAACACTGGCGACGATCGTCGTCGTACCCACGACATGAACACCGCCAACTGGATTCCTGACCTGTTTATGAAGCGGGTGATGGAAGGTGGCGACTGGACTCTGTTCTCGCCCTCCGATGTACCTGATCTGCACGACAAATTCGGTAAGGCCTTTGAAGCGGCCTACACCCGTTACGAAGAGCGTGCTGCGCATGGCGAAATCAAGCTGTTCAAGAAAGTACCTGCCCTGCAAATCTGGCGCAAAGTGCTCTCCATGCTGTTTGAAACCGGTCACCCATGGATCACCTTCAAGGACCCTTGCAATATCCGCAGCCCCCAGCAGCACGTCGGCGTGGTGCACTCCTCCAACCTGTGCACAGAGATCACACTGAACACCTCTGATTCTGAGATTGCTGTGTGTAACCTGGGTTCGGTTAATTTGTCCGCCCATTTGAAGCCTGATGGCAAGGGTGGCATGGAGCTTGATCACGACAAGCTGCAGCGAACGATTCGCATCGCCATGCGCATGCTCGACAACGTGATCGACATCAACTACTACGCGGTGGGTAAGGCGCGCAATTCCAACCTGCGTCATCGCCCTGTGGGCTTGGGCATCATGGCATTCCAGGATGCACTGCACATCAAGCGTATCCCTTATGCCTCCGAAGCTGCGGTGGAATTTGCCGATCGCACCATGGAAGCGGTTTGTTATTTTGCCTACTGGGCCTCAACCGAGCTGGCCCAAGAGCGCGGCCGTTACAGCACCTTCAAGGGTTCGCTGTGGGATCAGGGCATTTTGCCTTTGGACTCACTCAAGCTGCTGCAGGAAGAGCGCGGTGGCTATGTGGAAGTCGACACCTCTGCCACCCTGAACTGGGACGCACTGCGTGAGCGGATCGCCACCTACGGCATGCGCAACTCCAACTGCGTTGCGATTGCACCCACTGCCACGATCTCCAACATCATTGGTGTGGCGGCATCGATCGAGCCGACATTCCAGAACCTGTATGTGAAGTCCAACCTGTCGGGTGAATTTACGATCGTCAACGAGCACCTGGTTCGTGATCTGAAAAAACTCGGCCTGTGGGACGAAGTCATGGTGGCTGACTTGAAATACTTTGATGGCTCACTGTCACGCATCGACCGTGTACCTCAAGAGTTGCGCGATCTGTACGCCACTGCGTTCGAAGTGGAGCCGAGCTGGCTGGTTGAAGCGGCAGCGCGTCGCCAGAAATGGATTGATCAGGCCCAGTCGCTGAACATCTATATGGCCGGTGCGTCAGGCAAACGTCTGGATGACACGTACAAGCTGGCATGGATTCGCGGATTGAAGACCACCTACTATCTGCGTACCATTGGTGCAACACATGCAGAAAAATCCACCGTTCGGGGGGGTAGCCTGAATGCCGTAAATTCCGATGGGGGATTGAGTGGCGCAGGTGGGGTAGGTTCAGGTGGTTATGGTGCGGCCTCTGGCTCGCAGCAAGGTGGTATCGTAGCGCAGGCTGATTTGCCTGAACCTGAGTTGGTTGGACAAGCATGCACCATGCGCCCGGGTGATCCTGGGTTCGATGAGTGCGAAGCCTGCCAATAACCTCAGTCAAGAATTTTTGGAGTTAAAACCTATGTTGTCCTGGGACGATGAAGTACACAGTTCTCCTGCCGCACGCGGCCCACAAGCTGGCTTGACGCCCGTGATTGACGAGCGTCCGTTGGCGCCCGTCATTGATTTGCCGCGCAGCGAAACAGCACCGTTGAGTGCATCACAGCATCGCGTCAACGCAGCAGACAAGCGCATCATCAATGGCAAAACCGATGTGAATCAGCTGGTGCCGTTCAAGTACAAATGGGCTTGGGAGAAGTACCTGGCCGGTTGCGCAAACCACTGGATGCCGCAAGAAATCAACATGGATCGCGACATTGCGTTGTGGAAGAGCCGTGATGGTTTGTCAGAAGACGAGCGTCGTCTGGTCAAGCGCAACCTGGGCTTCTTCGTGACGGCCGATTCCTTGGCAGCCAACAACATTGTGCTGGGCAGCTATCGTCACATCACCGCTCCCGAGTGCCGTCAGTTCCTGTTGCGTCAGGCGTTTGAAGAGGCGATTCACACCCATGCCTACCAGTACATCGT
>DAITMV010000191.1:0-5721 GCA_036834985.1 Burkholderiaceae bacterium
CCACCGAGGACCGCAGCATCAGATGCGGTCATAAATCCCCCTAAGGCACTCATTGCGCCACCAAAGAGTCCATGTAATGGCTTGGCATTGACGGCATTTGGATCGTCGAGTGGGTTGATACTGGCGTCTACGATCGGATCAGCGGCAGGGGTTGTCGCAACCGTTGAACCGACCGCCGAACCAACACCTTGACTAACAGCGGGCGAGGATTGGGAAACAGCAGACGCTCCGGGATCGGCAAAAGGATCGCCAGCGGTGGAATTGGCAGCGGCTGGCGCTGCCGCAGTTGCTGGTGCCACGGCGGCCTGAGGTGGTTGAGCAGCAACCGCATTTGCAGCGGCTGTAATACCGTCGGCAAAAGGATCAACGGCGGTTACGGAGTTAACTGCTGGCAGGGCGGCCGTCGGGTTTGTCACAGAAACCGATGTGGGCGCTGGGTTGATAGCACCTGCAGCGGACACCGCGGTCGAGTTGTCCGCAAATGGATCGGCATCGGCACCTACCTCAAGCGGTAACGTGAATTGACGTTCAATCACCTGCGTGATGACCGACTGACTAATACCATCCATTAACAATTTATGTTCCACTTACATCCCCTTTACGTTCAACGAACCCCAGTACGCGCGCATTGATGTAAAACGACCTTGCGCGTCGAATGTCATCACATCTATCACCTGATATATGTTCAGTTGCCCATTTAGATTCACGTGTACATCAAATGCCATTGCAGATGCGTTAGACATCGACCCTCTGACAGGGGCTAACAAATGCAATTGAGGCCGCAGGTTGGTAGCAAACTCATAGAACTCCTTGAGCGCCGCAGAGCCTTGTCGTACGGGGGTTCCCACGGGGTCTTCCACTGTTGCATCCGATGTAAACAAATCGAGCAGCGCAGGCAAATTACCCTCGTTAAAAAATCGAATGTAATTTTCCATTGCGTTACGCATGTGTTCCTGGCTGGGTGATTCCAACTCGCTCATCATCGTTCGATTTCTTAAGAGATTAAAAATAAAAACGACTGACCGTATCCACAATGCAGGCAGGTTTGTCCTGCCCTTGCACCTGAATCGTCAGGCGAATGACCACCTGTACTACGTCGGGTTTGTCGGGGTCGGGTAGCATCACCCGCGTAACAACACCGGTTGCGCGAATAAAGGAGTTAACTTTCAAGGGTGCGGGGAACCGTACTTTGTCGCACCCTACATTTACGCCCATTTTCATGTTCTTGACCGCAAATAACTCCGGCAAGAAACAATTGGCCAGCGCCAGTGTCAGGTAACCATGGGCGATACACACACCAAAAGGGCCCTGTGCCGCGCGGACGGGATCCACATGAATCCACTGATGATCACCCGTGGCCCGGGCAAACTCATCGATTCGCGTTTGCTCTATCAGCAACCAATCGCTGTGGCCTAAATCCTGCCCTTCTGAAGCGAGCAAAGCAGCCGCTGAATCGATCACCAGCATAAAGGCTCCTTAAGCACGTTGACTGCTGGCAGACATCACTTCGCCCACCAGATAGGATGAATACTCGCTGGCCAGAAAAACCACGATATTGGACATTTCCCACACTTCTGCAGGCCGCCCAAACGCTTCATTGGCCGAGAGCTTTTGCAGTAACGCCTCGTCTGCTGTTTTTTTCAAAAAATCATGCATGGCAATACTGGGAGCTATTGCATTGATGCGAATGCCGTACTCCGCCGCCTCCAGGGCAGCACAACGCGTCAATGCCATGACACCGGCCTTGGCGGCTGCATAATGCGCCTGCTCTTTTTGTGCACGCCAGCCCAGTACAGACGCGTTGTTAATGATCGCTCCCTGGCGGCGGGGCATCATTTTTTGGAGTACCGCCCGTGTCATGCGAAACGTGCCGGTTAATGACACATCCAGCACTTTGGACCACTCCACATCGGTCATCTCCACCAGTCGTTTTTGTCCACCCAGGCCCGCGTTGTTAAACAGGATATCGATCCCGTTCAAATAATCATGGGCCTCATCCGCGAGTGCCTGGACCTGATCTTGTTGGGTCACATCGCACACAACACCCCGAATCATGTGAAGACCGGTTTCGCTTGTGAGCCGCGCAACCGCTTCTTCAAGACGACGTGGATGTACATCAGAGATGACCAAGGCACGGCAGCCTTCTTCGATAAAGCGGCGCGCGGTTGAAAAACCGATGCCTCCACCGGCTGCTGCAGTGACCAAAGCGGTTTTACCGTCTAACAGGTGATGGCCCGACACGTAAGCAGGCGGGGTCGGCATTAAAAGACTCATAGATATCCTGACAAATTGGGTAAATGCCGTTATGCGGGCCGGGGCTCTTTAGGCATCCCCAGTGCGCGTTCTGCAATGATGTTGAGTTGAATTTCGTTAGTACCCGCGTAAATGGTGTCCGCACGGGAAAATAAAAATACCTGCTGTAGCCGCGTTTTTATAAAGTCGTCGCTAATCACGTTGGCATCGTTTCCTAGTACATCCATTGCCAGTTTGCCGACATCACGATGCCAGTTGGACCAGTAATATTTGTACATCATCGCCTCAGGTTTTAAGGTGCTGTCCGTGTCACCAGCCAGCATGCGCAAGGCGTTAAATCGCATGATCCGCAAGCCGCCCCATAAGGTCGCCAGACGCTGTCGAATAGAGGGGTTAGATGCACTGCCATTGGCTTTTGCTACCTGAGCCACCATGGCCAGCTCATGGGCAAAATGCATTTGCTGCCCCAAGGTTGAAACACCACGCTCAAACCCAAGCAAAGCCATGGCAACGGACCAACCCTGGCCCGGCTCACCCACCACATGCTCTGGCAAGGCAACCGCCTGATCAAAAAATACTTCGTTAAATTCACAGGTGCCGGTTAACTGTCGAATCGGACGAATCGTAATGCCGGGCTGCTTCAGATCCATCAATAAGAAAATCAACCCTCGATGCCCCGTGCTGGAGGCATCACAGCGGGCAAGGACAAAAATCCAGTCAGACTCATGTGCCAGCGAGGTCCACACCTTTTGACCACTGACCTTCCACTGCCCGGTGTGCTCGCACCACACGGCACGGGTTTTGATATTGGACAAATCAGAACCTGCAGAAGGCTCTGAATACCCCTGGCACCAATACTGACGTCCCTGCCGAATACCCGGTAAAAACTGTTCGCGCTGGGCAGCCGTACCCAATTCAATCAGGGTGGGCCCCACCAGACCTTCGCCGATATGCCCCATCCTCCCGGGTCCACCGGCTTTGGCGTACTCTTCATGAAAGATGACTTGCTCATCAATCGTCAACCCCCGCCCACCATAGGCTTGTGGCCAACCCACACAGGTCCAGCCCGCTTGGGCCAAATGTTGCTCCCAGTCCCTGCGCAGATCCGGGTAGGCCTCCTCGTCGCCTGGCCCCCCTCTGAACTTGAGGCATTCAAAACGTCCGGTCAGTGCCTGTTGCATCCATTGAGAAATTTCAGTACGCAAGGCTTCATGGCTTGCTTGTAAATCGTGTTGCATGGTCATACCTCAGCGGCCAGATACGCTGCAGCGATCAGCTCACGCCAATGCTCTGGCGTTCCCAAACAGGCCACCGAAGCCTGTGCACGTTTAAAGTAAAAATGGGGCTCGTATTCCCAGGTAAAGCCCACCCCACCATGCAGTTGTATACATTCTTGCGCGCAGAAAAATGCGGTGTCCTTGGCCAGACTGACCGCGGCCGCTATATCGCAGCGTTGTTCTGTGCTTAAGGTGGCGACATGATTAGCCAAAACACTGGCACCCATCACGGCAGAACGAGTGGCTTCGATGTGAACCATCATCTGGGCGCAACGATGTTTAACGGCCTGAAATCCAGCCACAGCGCGACCAAACTGCACCCGCTCTTTGGTATAAGCGACTGTCAACTCCAGGCAGCGGGCCGCAATTCCCAGCAACTCTGCCGCCTGCCCCAGTGCTGATAAACAGATCACATCGGCAATTGCGTCATAGGCATTGTCATGACTGATCAACTCGCTTGCCTTCAGCGGGCATCCATCGATCGAAACACGTGCGATGGGTCGGCTGATATCCCACACCACCAATGGCTCGCGCTGCGTTTGCTGGGCAGCGATCACGATCAATCCAAATTGATGGTCAGGTCGACGAACAGGGAGTATTAAATAGTCCGCATCCAATGCATAAGGAACCTGGTCCCAGTGACCGCTGACGGTGTATCCATCAGGCGCTGCCACCAGGAGGGGTAGGTTGGACAGGTCGTAGTGTAGGCCGTGTATTGGCAATGCCATGGTCCATGTGGATGCGCCATCAGCCACTACGTTGAGCCAGCGATGAGCTGAATCTTCACAGGCCATGCGCAGTGCCAGCACAGACATCATGGCGTGACTCCACAAGGGAGCATTGAGCAGGCGAAGACCCGCTTGCTCAAGGATCAGACACATGTCGCTGATGCCCAAATCCAGCCCACCCCGCGTGTGCGGAATCAACACGCCAGTCCAACCCAACTCGGTCTGAATGGCTTGCCACAGGGTGGTATCACCGTGGCGTTGGTCAGCCGTCAAGGCTTGCAAGGTATGAGGTGTGCAGTGGTCCGACAAGTACTGAGCAGCACTGTCGCGGATCATGTATTGATCTTGAGTCAGTTGCATGATGGGCTCAACTTCCGTAAACCTTTTGTGCCGGCTTGATGTGAGCGAGCAACTCATTGACGGCCTCACCGACCTCTTGAACGCCCCAACGCTGACCCTTATCTTTCATGGGACCTGTTCGCCAACCTTCGGCAATCGAGAGTTGCCCCCCTTGTGCCTCAAAGATGCATCCGGTTACATGCGCAGAATGAACACTGCCCAGCCATACCATCAAAGGCGACACATTGGCAGGATCAAAAAAATCAAACTCCGCCCCCTCTGGCTTTTTCATGACATCAGCAAATACCACCTCAGTCATGTTCGTACGGGCAGCGGGTGCAATTGCATTGCTGGTGATACCGTAGCGTTTCAGCTCGGCGGCCTGCACCAGCGTTAACGAGGCGATTCCCCCTTTGGCTGCAGCGTAGTTGGACTGACCGACCGAGCCCTGCAACCCGGCACCCGAGGTGGTGTTGATGATCCGGGCATTGACCTCATGCCCCGCCTTCGATTGATTACGCCAATGCTGCGTCAAAATACTGGCCAGACAGAAATGCCCTTTCAGATGAACGGCAATGACCTGATCCCAGTCCTGCTCTGACAGGCTGGTAAACATGCGATCCCGGGTAACGCCTGCGTTGTTAACCAGCACATGCACATCCCCAAACGCCTTGATCGCCTCATCAACCATGGCATGTGAAGATGACATGCTGGTAATGTCATGTTGACTGCTGATGGCTTGCCCGCCCATCTGTTGAATCTGCGACACGACGTCCCGGGCGGCCTGTCCATTCAAATCGTTGACAACGACATTTGCCCCTTCTGCTGCAAATGCCAACGCATGCGCTTTGCCTAAACCGCTACCACTGCCCGTGATGATGACAGTGCGTTTGTCACATAAAGCCATGACACCTGTTCCTTCAATTGAGTCGTTCGATAATCGTGACGTTGGCCAGGCCACCGCCTTCACACATGGTCTGCAAACCGAAACGGCCACCGGTTCTTTCCAGCTCGTGCAGCAAAGTCACCATCAACCGGGCACCTGTGGCCCCCAAGGGATGACCTAAAGCGATCGCTCCACCGTTGACGTTTACGCGATGATCCGGGTAGTCCATCTCTTTGAG
>DAITMV010000192.1:0-5710 GCA_036834985.1 Burkholderiaceae bacterium
GAATCGGTTGCACTACCTGGGAAGTGATCTGGAATGTTGTGCTGCCTTACACAAAGGCCGGTGTGTTGGGTGGGGTCATGTTGGGTCTGGGCCGGGCCATCGGCGAGACGATGGCTGTGACATTTGTCATTGGTAACACCAACCTGTTTACCAATGCGTCGTTATTTTCGCCTGGCAACAGCATTACGTCGGCGCTGGCCAACGAGTTTGCAGAGGCTCAGCCAGGTCTGCATACGTCCGCCCTGATGGAATTGGGATTGATCCTGTTCCTGATCACATTGTTAGTGCTGATCGCGTCGAAGCTGATGTTGTCTCGGCTGGCCAAGCAAGAAGGACTGAAATAAATGGCCGCCGTTCCAAAAAAATCCGTCACGCTGGAACAGCAACACTGGTCCCTAAGTACGGAACGAATCCAGCAAAAGCGCAAGTTTGTCAACCTGCTGGCCTTGTCCATGTCCCTGTTCGCCATGGCGTTTGGCTTGTTTTGGCTGATATGGATTTTATGGACAACGATATCACTGGGTGTTGGGGGAATGAGCACGTCTCTGTTTACTGAGATGACGCCTCCTCCGGGTGCTGCTGGCGGATTGGCCAATGCGATTGTGGGCTCGTTGTTGATGGTGACCTTGTCGACCCTGATAGGCACTCCCTTAGGAGTTCTTGCCGGTGTTCACCTGGCGGAGTCCGAGGCAAACAACCGCGTGGCGGCCGTGGTTCGCTTTATTAATGATATTTTGCTGTCTGCCCCGTCGATCGTGATTGGTTTGTTTGTCTACGCGATTGTGGTGACTCGGACCGGTCATTTCTCTGCGTGGTCTGGCGTGATGGCCCTGGTGCTGCTACAGATTCCGATCGTAATTCGTACCACCGAGAACATGCTCAAGTTGGTGCCCAATGCGATGCGAGAGGCTGCTTATGCCTTGGGTACGCCCAAATGGAAGATGGTTTTTTCCATTACGCTCAAAGCGTCGTATGCGGGCATATTGACCGGCATCTTGCTGGCGATCGCTCGGGTCGCCGGGGAAACCGCCCCCTTGTTGTTTACTGCGTTGTCCAACCAGTTCTGGAGTCTGGATATGACTCGACCCATGGCCAACTTGCCCGTCACCATTTTCAATTTTGCGATGAGCCCATTCAAGGAGTGGCAGGAGCTCGCCTGGGCGGGTGTTTTTCTGATCACTCTGGGTGTACTTGGCTTGAACGTACTCGCACGACTGTTAATTAAAAAATGATTGTTGAAACGGATAAAAAAATGAGTAGCGTGTCTATTAAAGAAAAAGCCAAGCTGGAAGTCAAAAACCTGAACTTCTACTACAACGACTTTCATGCCCTGAAAAATGTCAATTTGTCGATCCCGGAAAAACGAGTGACTGCGTTTATCGGTCCATCGGGCTGCGGAAAGTCCACGCTGCTGCGCACTTTCAACAAAATGTACGCTTTGTATCCTGAGCAACGCGCCGAGGGTGCAATTATGCTGGACGGGGAGAATCTGCTCTCGAGCAAAAAAGACGTTTCCCTGATTCGATCCAAGATCGGCATGGTCTTTCAAAAGCCAACTCCCTTTCCGATGTCCATCTACGACAACATTGCATTTGGTGTTCGCTTATTCGAGGACCTTGGAAAAGGCGAGATGGACGATCGAGTGCAGTGGGCTCTCACAAAGGCGGCTTTGTGGAAGGAAGTCAAAGACAAGTTAAACCAAAGCGGCTACGGTTTGTCCGGTGGCCAACAGCAGCGTTTGTGTATTGCCCGAGGCATTGCGATCAGACCAGAGGTGTTGCTGTTAGATGAGCCATGTTCCGCATTAGACCCCATATCAACCGCCAAAGTAGAGGAGTTGATTGACGAGCTTGCCGCGGACTACACCGTGATTATTGTCACGCACAGCATGCAGCAAGCGGCTCGCGTATCTGATTACACCGCCTATATGTATCTGGGGGAAATGATGGAGTTTGGTGAAACCGATCAACTCTTCATTAAACCCGTTCGCAAGGAAACCGAGGATTACATCACCGGTCGATTCGGCTAACCCAAGAGCGAAAGCATTGCCATGTCCAGTCGTCTTATTCTTGCAGTCAATGCTTTGCTTGTAAGCACCGTGCTGCTTGGCACCGCGGGTTGCATGGGCGATAACAATTCAAGCACCGGAACTACGACGGCTTCCCTGTCGCAATCTCAACCGCAATCTCAACCGCAATCCCAGCCGTCAAATCCTGCCAGCAGTACACAAACCAGCGAGGCCTCCGCGCCGGTGTTACGGCCGTTGTCGGTCACGGTACCTGTCATTCCGGGGGCGACTGTCATCAGCCAACCTGCAGGCATCATGTGTGGCGATTTTAGTGTGCCTGTGTGCTCAAGCTCATTTGCCGAGAACACGGTGGTTTCGCTGATTGTGAATGTGCCCGGTGGTTACGTTTTCAAGGGCTGGTCGGGTGCTTGTACCGGCAATGTAGATTGCTCTGTCACCATGAGTGGTGCGCAAAGTGTTACCGCCACATTGGCACTTGTTCCTCGGGTTGTTGAGCAAGCCCCCGTGTATCAACCCGTGTGCGATGCGCCAACCGGGCCTGATCTTGCCTTATTAAAGCCGCTGGAAGGATTGATGCATGAGCATTCGTCCTATTCTGACGGAGACCCACGGGCGACGCCACAAACCTATTTTGACGTAGCAAAAAGCAAACGGTATGACTTTGTGGGTGCCTCAGAGCATTCGGACAGCTATGACAATGGGGATTATTTAACGCTTCACGCCTCATGCCAGGAAGTGCCGTCAAGCCCATCCGGCGTCCCCGCGTTTGCATCAGCCCTTCAGCAATGTTTTGCCAACCCGTCGTCGGATAAACTCATCAAGTGGGAGTCGACCCGTACCCAGGCCACGCAAAGCACCACCCGCAATTTTCTGGCCATTCGCGGTTTTGAATGGACCAGCGATATTTTTGGTCATATCAACGTATATTTTTCGAAAAATTATACCAATGCCAAAACAGACCTTGGCTATGCGGTGACCATGGAAACCTTTTGGCAGTGGTTTACCCGTGCACCGGATACCCCGGGTTTAGGTGGGGCCGCTACATCGACGATTCCCTTCGGCGGCGGCGCCGATGGGCTGGCCCATTTTAATCATCCCGGTGACAAATGCACCTTGAGGCCGGTTGAACAGCAGCTCAACAGCAACCAGCTCAACCTGTGCAACTGGAATGCATTTAAGTTGGTGCCTGCCGCCGAGCAAAGAATGTTCGGAATGGAGCTCTACAACGATTCGAATCGTTCCGATCGTTATCAGCCGTATTACATTCAAGCACTGGATGCCGGATGGCATCTGTCTCCGATCGGTAGCGAGGACGAGCACTTTGGTGAATATGCTGTCGAGTTTCGGCCTAAAACAGTGACCTTGACCACCGGCTACAGTGAGGCCGAGTTCAAGGAGGCATGGTTGGCCCGACGCACCTACGCTTTAAGCCCCGGGATTCATGCCCGTGCCTTGCAAGTGACCGATGGCGCCCATCCGATGGGCGGCCGATTGACATGCGGGGCCAGTGCCAACACGGTGCCCATGAACGTACGCATGACCAACAAGGACGGTACGCCACTGAATCTGACCTACATGCTGTTTACCAATAAAGGTAGTAAGCTGGCGGAAGTCACTTCCGATAAGGCAGTGACCTTTAATTTGCCGATTGAAAAAGCCAAAGAGCGTTATTACTTTGTGCGAGTGCACAATCCC
Organism: Burkholderiaceae bacterium; assembly: GCA_036834985.1. Taxonomy (GTDB): domain Bacteria; phylum Pseudomonadota; class Gammaproteobacteria; order Burkholderiales; family Burkholderiaceae_B; genus DAITMV01. The sequence continues at coordinate 3,725 of DAITMV010000192.1, forward strand.
GTCAACAAGCAGAGCATCGCTTATCTCGCACCGGTGTGGATCACGGGGCGTTGATTTATGCGACAGCTGAACCTGGCGGCTCGTCCAGGTCTTAAGCCATATGGCGCCCGGTTATTTCCTGGGCGCCACGATAACCACTATCATGCGGTATTTACTCAATGCTAAGCGCATTATGATCCATTGGTTTGCCCCGTTTAAAAACGACCAGGGTGCATTTACATACGCAGCCAAGGAGCGGATTGGCCTTGTGTTACTGGGCTTGTTTTGGTGTCTTGGTCTGGCTCACCGCCAACTTGCAAATCCGGACGAAGGCCGTTACGCAGCAATTGCGCTGCAGATGCTTACAAGCGGTGACTGGGTGACCCCTCGGTTAAATGGCTTGCTGTATTTTGAAAAGCCACCCTTCCAATATTGGTTCACCGCCCTTGGATTCAAACTGTTTGGTTTTCACAGTTGGGTGTCGCGCCTGTTGCCGTGCCTCAGCGGATTGGGAACCGCCTTGCTTGTTCGGCAAATGGCGACGGACTATCGGTCTGCCCGCTCGGGCTTTGTGCTGTTTGGCCTGCTCTTGAGCGGTCCACTTTTTTATATATTTGGCCATGTCCTGACGTTGGATATGGCGCTTACCTTTTTTCTGACCTTGTGGCTGGCTTGCGCCATACGCCTCGTCAAGCAAGACGATAACCCCTCTGAGGGCCAGATGTCTGTGGCCGTATTGACCACGCTGGCATGGGTCGCCATCAGTTTGGCGGTATTGACCAAAGGTTTGATTGGATTTGTTCTTCCCGCTGCGGTGATGGGCTTGTTTGTTGTTCAAACAGGGCGGTGGCGTCTGTTGGGCCGACTCCTTGCACCCCGCTATCTGATGGTGTTTATCCTGATCACTGCACCGTGGTTTATTGGTGTGCAACTGAAAAATCCGGATTTTTTTCATTTCTTTTTTATTCACGAACACCTGGATCGCTATCTCTCAACATCCCATCACAGGACCGGGCCCTGGTGGTATTTTATTCCGCTGATCCTGATCAATGGCTTTGTTTGTCTGGGTCTCTTGTTTACCACGATTTATCGTGATTTCAGATTCAACGCCCAACATCCGATCCGATCCCTGTTGTGGACGTATGTGATTGTGTTGTTCGTATTTTTCAGCCTGTCCGAATCAAAACTGCCTGGCTACGTGATCCCGATCATTCCTGCGCTGATGACGCTGTGCGCGCCATGGATCGATCGGAAGCAGGCGCCGTCGGTATGGACGTCGACGAGCTTGTGGTTTGGTCTGCTGTTGATGGCCTGTGCCTTCTACACGGGCAGTCATCACGCACTGATCGTAGGCGGTGTCACACTGGGGCTGTTGACGGGGGCATTGATCAGTGCCTCCGTTTTCCTAATAGTAAGCGCCTTGATAGAACGTTGGACGAGCAGGGGAGGATTGCCTCAAACGGTTTTGCCTGCCGCGTTGGTGATGTCCGCCTGGCTGTCGCTTTTCATGACCTATGATCGTGCGACAAACAAGGCCCCCGGCGAGCAGATGTCGCAGTTGATCAAACACAATCTATCGGTGCCCATTTATTCGGTGGGTACCTACAACCATGCTTTGGGCGCGTATCTAGGAAACCCCCCGCAAACGCTTGTCAGTTACAGAGATGAGCTTGATTTTGGTTTGTCGCATGAGCCTGCGCGGTATATTCCGACGCTTGATCAATGGCTCACTGTGTGGGCGCGCGATACCCACGCGTGGGCCTTGGTCGACCAGAGTCTGTGGAGTAATATTCCGCCGTCAGCATTGGAAAAAGTGACGGTTCGCAGGTACGGAGATACGTATTTATTGCAAAAATAAAAAGCCACCAAAAGTCCCCATCCGGGATTTTTGAGGCAAAAAAAACGGGTTAGAACGTAGTTCTAACCCGTTGATTTTCTTGCAATTAGTTGGCGCGGCTGGCAGGAATTGAACCCACGACCCCTTGGTTCGTAGCCAAGTACTCTATC
>DAITMV010000193.1:0-5684 GCA_036834985.1 Burkholderiaceae bacterium
TACAAAACACCCCGATCCCAAAAAGGACCGGGGTGTTTTACTTTATGTGCTACATGCTATCGGCGCCTCCAATGACTTGGGCCCGCGCCTGTCCACTCTTTAAATGCACGCGAAAAGCTTTTTTCACTGCTATAGCCAATCTCCAGCGCGATCTGCTTGATCTGCTTTTTACTGCGCGCCAATAAATCTTTGGCGAGCTCACAACGTGCTTCTTCCTTGAGGCTATTTAAGGTGGTTCCTTCCTCGTGTAATCGGCGTTGCAATGTACGGGTGGACATATTCAGTGCATTGGCCAGGGCATCGGTAGTGCTTAAGTCAAAAGAGGTGTGTTTGAGGTATTGCCTAACCTTCTGGATCAACAGCCTGTCGCGCTTGTATTGCAGCACTGTCAATGGCAAAGCTCGCTTGAGCATCTGATTTAGATGAGATTCTTCGCGTAATAGAGGTAAGCGAAGATATTGGGCGTCAAAGCTGATACTGGCACAAGCTTGGTCAAAGTAAACCGGACCATTAAATAGCATAGGGTAGACCGCGTGGTGGGGCGGTTGAGGATATGGAAAGCCAGCATGGTTCAGTGCTATGGTTGAATCTACAACCCAGCAGGCGTATCCAAGCACGTATCGCAGACAGGTCACTAAACATAGCTCGGTCAGTTCACCTAGGTCCTTGTGACAGCAAATGCTCAAGGTCGCCGTTTGGCCATCGGTTGGACTAAAGTGTGTGCTGGTTGCGCCGACCGTTGATCCGGCTGGGTTAATGGTTGGTCCTTGATTGTCTAATTGCAAGGTGATGTCGTCGGTGATCAAACGATGATGCCTGCACCATCTGTTCAAAGCGATTCCCAGATTTTCTGCGCCCAATGAGGCCCGGCACAGCATGCCGTAGGTTCCCCAAGGCAGTTTGCGGGAAAACCAGCCCAGCGCTTCATCATCCAGCTCCTGCATGGCGACCGCAGACATCATTTCCATTTGCGACGCGGTGACAAAAGCATTGGGTTGGCCAAGTTGGGCCGACGAGATGTGGGCCATCTCCAGGGCGTTTTTTGGGGAGTGGCCGTACTTCTTATAAGCTGACACCACGCTACGAATAAACGCCATAGGCGTAACGGCGGCCTCGTGTTGCAAATCGATAGGTGGCAGATTTTTTAAACGCATCGGATGGTAGGCCATGTCTGTGGGTGAAAAAGTTGGCGCGTTTTGCAACCTTTTTGGCGCTGATTGATCATTCGCTGAATCTACACTAAGTACCAATCAACATCTACTTTGGCAAAGAGGCATTATGCAAATCCCTAGTTTGAATCTCGGTCTTAGTGAAGACATCAACATGCTGCGTGAGGCGGTTATCGAGTTTGCTAGCAAAGAAATAGCACCGCGGGCTGCGCACATTGACCAGTCGAACGAGTTTCCCGCAGACGTCTGGAAAAAACTGGGAGACATGGGGCTGATGGGGATGACCGTGAGTGAGGAATATGGCGGTACCAACATGGGATACTTGGCGCATATTGTTGCGCTTGAGGAGATATCCCGCGCTTCGGCGGCTGTGGGATTGTCTTACGGAGCCCATTCGAATTTGTGCGTTAACCAGATTCATCGCAACGGCAGCGAAGCTCAAAAACGAAAGTATTTACCCAAGTTGTTGTCTGGCGAGCATGTCGGCGCATTGGCCATGTCCGAGCCTGGGGCTGGGTCTGATGTCATATCCATGAAGCTGCGTGCCGACAAAAAGGGTGACCGCTATGTGTTGAACGGATCAAAAATGTGGATTACCAACGGCGGTGATGCCGATACCTTGGTGGTTTATGCCAAAACCGATATGGAAGCAGGCCCGCGGGGCATGACCGCTTTTATCGTAGAAAAGGGGTTTGCCGGCTTTAGCTGCGGTACCCACCTGGATAAATTGGGCATGCGTGGTTCAAATACGTATCCGCTGTTTTTTGATAATTGTGAAATTCCTGAGGAAAACGTGCTGGGTGGCGTGGGCAATGGTGCCAAGGTACTGATGTCGGGTCTGGACTATGAGCGTGCAGTGCTGTGTGGTGGCCCTTTGGGCATTATGTCGGCGTGTATGGATGTGGTGGTACCGTTTGTTCATGAGCGTAAACAGTTTGGGCAAAGTATTGGTGAATTCCAACTGATGCAGGGCAAACTAGCCGATATGTACACGATCTGGCAGGCCTCACGGGCGTATGTCTATGCCGTGGGGCGTGCCTGTGATACCTCGGACCATGCCCGCACCTTGCGTAAAGATGCCGCGGCTGCGATTTTGTATTCCGCCGAGAAAGCCACTTGGATGGCCGGTGAGGCGATTCAGGCGCTGGGTGGTGTGGGATATACCAACGAGTACCCGACAGGCCGTTTGTGGCGCGATGCCAAACTCTATGAGATTGGTGCAGGTACGTCAGAGATTCGCCGTATGTTGATTGGTCGCGAGTTGTTTGCGGAGACTTTCTAAAAATGAGCGTCATCAAAAGCCAGATCAATACCCGATCAGAAGATTTTCAGAATAACGCCAAGGCAATGCGTCAGACCGTGGCTGATTTACGTGAGAAAGTGGCGCAGATCAGCTTGGGTGGCGGTGAGGTGGCGCGTCAAAAGCACACGGCCCGCGGCAAATTGCTGCCGCGTGACCGAGTCAACCAATTGCTTGATGCCGGGACTGGCTTTCTGGAAGTGGGCCAAATGGCCGCTTACGGTTTGTACGGCAACGAAGCGCCTGCGGCTGGCGTCATCGCGGGCATTGGTCGGGTGAGCGGTCAGGAATGCATGATTGTTGCGAACGATGCGACGGTTAAAGGGGGAACGTATTACCCGATGACCGTCAAGAAGCATTTGCGGGCGCAGGAAATCGCTGAGCAAAACAATTTGCCCTGTATTTATCTGGTCGACTCTGGTGGTGCATTCTTGCCCAAGCAAGATGAAGTATTTCCCGATCGGGACCACTTTGGCCGAATCTTTTTTAACCAGGCCAATATGTCGGCCAAAGGGATTCCGCAAATTGCCGTGGTGATGGGTTCTTGCACCGCGGGAGGCGCGTATGTGCCTGCGATGTCCGATGAAACCGTGATTGTTCGTAATCAGGGCACGATCTTTTTGGGTGGCCCTCCGCTGGTCAAAGCGGCCACCGGTGAAACTGTCACCAGCGAAGATCTGGGGGGCGGAGATGTGCATACCCGAGTGTCGGGTGTGGCGGACCACTTGGCTGAAAACGATCAGCATGCGCTGCAGATTACGCGTCAGATCGTAGGGAATTTTAATCGCGTCAAAACGGTCGGGCTGGCCTTGGGCAGTGGCGAGGCGCCTGTTTACGATCCAGCCGAACTCGATGGCATCATCCCGCAGGACACCCGCAAACCGTATGACGTGCGGGAGGTGATTGCGCGTGTGGTTGACGGTTCACGATTGGATGAATTCAAGGCACGTTACGGCAGTACGCTGGTGTGTGGATTTGCGCACTTGCACGGGTACCCGGTGGGCATTGTGGCCAACAACGGCATTTTGTTTGGTGAATCGGCGCAAAAGGGTGCGCACTTTATCGAGCTGTGTGCGCAACGTGGGATCCCGCTGGTCTTTTTGCAAAACATCACCGGTTTTATGGTGGGACGCAAATATGAAAATGGCGGTATTGCAAAAGACGGTGCCAAAATGGTGACAGCCGTTGCAACCGCGCAGGTGCCTAAAATTACGATGCTGATTGGTGGCTCTTTTGGCGCCGGTAATTATGGGATGTGTGGCCGTGCGTATAGCCCACGCTTTTTGTGGATGTGGCCCAACAGCCGTATTTCGGTGATGGGGGGCGAGCAGGCGGCCAGTGTGCTATCGACGATCCGTCGTGAGGGGATCGAGACCAAAGGCGGTGTCTGGACGCCAGAGGAAGAGGAGTTATTCAAGTCGCCGATTCGCCAGCAGTATGAGACACAGGGGCATCCGTACTACGCCACAGCGCGTCTGTGGGATGACGGTGTGATCGAGCCTGCGCAGTCCCGACGAATCTTGGGCATGAGTTTATCTGCCTCGTTGAATGCTCCCATTTTGCCTACACGCTTTGGCGTATTCCGGATGTAAATCATGTTCAAAAAAATTCTGATCGCCAACCGTGGCGAGATTGCATGCCGAGTCATCAGTACAGCAAGGCGGATGGGAATTAAGACCGTAGCGGTGTATTCGGATGCTGATGCGAATGCACGCCATGTCCGCATGGCCGACGAGTCAGTGCATATTGGGCCTTCAGCGGTGCGTGAGTCGTATCTGGTGATTGACAAAATCATTGGAGCGGCCAAGGCCACCGGCGCGCAAGCCATTCATCCGGGCTATGGATTTTTATCCGAGAACGAAGACTTTTGTCACGCCTGTGATGAAGCGGGTATTGTGTTTATCGGGCCCCCCGTGTTTGCGATTCATGCCATGGGTTCTAAATCCGAGGCGAAAAAGCTGATGGGCAAAGCCGGTGTGCCGTTAACGCCAGGCTACCATGGTGATAATCAGGATGCTGATTATTTGCTGGCGCAGGCCAATGAGATTGGTTATCCGGTATTGATTAAAGCCGCTGCGGGTGGGGGTGGCAAAGGTATGCGCTTGGTCGAGAAGACCGAGGATTTTCCGGATGCCCTGGTGTCGTGCAAACGGGAGGCAATCTCCAGTTTTGGTGATGATCACGTCTTGATTGAAAAATACATCACGCAACCACGTCACATAGAGATTCAGGTGTTTGCTGATACGCACGGCCATTGTGTGTACCTGTTTGAACGCGACTGCTCGGTTCAGCGTCGCCATCAAAAAGTGCTGGAAGAGGCCCCCGCGCCTGGTATGACACCAGAGAGGCGTGCCGCCATGGGTCAGGCCGCCGTAGAAGCTGCCAAGGCGGTCGGGTATGTCGGTGCCGGTACGGTGGAGTTTATTGCCAATCAGGACGGCAGTTTTTACTTCATGGAAATGAATACCCGTTTGCAGGTGGAACACCCTGTGACCGAGATGATCACAGGCTTGGATCTGGTGGAGTGGCAACTGCGTGTTGCCAGCGGTCAGCCCTTGCCGTTGACGCAGGAACAATTGCAAATCAATGGCCACGCCATTGAAGCGCGCATTTATGCGGAAGACCCGGCCAAGGGCTTTTTGCCGTCGACTGGGCAATTGACTCATCTAAAGCCCCCCGCGTTGAGCGCCAGTGTCAGGATTGATACGGGCGTCGAGGAGGGTGATGCAATCAGTCCGTATTACGATCCGATGATTGCCAAACTGATTGTGTGGGGGCAAGACCGCGAGCAGGCTCGTATTCGCATGGTGCAGGCACTGGCTGATTATCAGGTGGTAGGCGTTGCCAATAACATCGGTTTTTTGTCGCGCTTGTGTGAGTTTTCATCGTTTGCGGTGGCCAAGCTGGATACGGGTCTGATCGAACGTGAAAAGGACATTTTATTTCCCGAATCGGTACCCGTCCCTGCGGAGTGTTTTTTAGCGGCATGTTTTTGGACGCTTGAACAGGAAGGCCTGGAGGCTCGTCAACAAGCCGCAGGCAAGAGCGATCTACACTCACCTTGGGCCTTGACCGATGGATGGCGCTTGAACTCGGATCCGCTACGGATCATGACCTTCAAGGCGGGTGAGGCGGAACAGGCTATAACTGGGCGGGATGGGTCGATCGGATATGAGATGACGCAAGCGGATGTAACGACCCAGGTCAGCGGTCGT
>DAITMV010000194.1:0-5632 GCA_036834985.1 Burkholderiaceae bacterium
CCGTAGCCCCATTCATGGCGGTTGCTACGATCTCCCATGTAGCAGGTATGTGTGTGCTCATTAATTAATTCAATCAATGGGTTACCGCCGAGGGTTTGTGCGAGCTCATAGGTTTGTGCTTTGTCAATCCACATCAGCGGCGTGGCAAACCGAAAATGTGTCCCCATACCCAAGTTGGTAGCGACTTGCAGGGCTTTGAGGGTGTCGTCCCGGCAGTCCGGGTAGCCCGAATAATCGGTTTGACACATCCCCGCCACCAGGGCATCGAGTCCGCGGCGATAGGCTACAGCGGATGCGGTGAGCAGAAAGATCAAGTTTCGGCCCGGCACAAAGGTATTGGGCAGGCCGTCCTTGCGCATGGCGATTTCGGTATCCCGGGTGAGTGAACAGTCCGAAATTTGTCCCATCCACGCCAAATCCACGACGCGGTCTTCGCCAAGTCGCGGGGCCCAGTGCGGAAATTCGTCTTTGATGGCTTCCAGCACCTTGAGTCGGCATTCCAGCTCAATATGATGTCGCTGTCCGTAGTCAAAGCCGATGGTTTCAACCCGTTCAAACCGTTCGAGGGCCCAGGCCAAGCATACCGTGCTGTCCTGACCGCCAGAAAATAATACAAGTGCGCTTGAGTTCATGGCGCTATTGTAGCCAGCGAGTGTTCAAACACAAAAATTTGCCCAAAGAAAAAGCCAGTGAGGGTGAACTCACTGGCTTTTAGGCGTACTGGCAACAGGCTTGAGGGGCTATCAGGTCGCCAAGCCGGCTGTCAGTGCATATTTAACGAGTTGTACGCTTGAGTCCAGGTTCAGTTTTTGCAGCAAACGGGCGCGGTAGGCGTCGATGGTGCGCGGTGACACCTTGAGGCTTTCGGCGATGTCACGTCGCGGGTGTCCCTGCGCAATCAATGACAGCACCTGACGTTCGCGCCGTGTCAGCGAATGGTCATCTGTCGCACGGGAAATTGGTGTCATGGTGTCGCGTGCAAATCCCTGTGAGCGATCCATATTGACATGGGGCATCGCGTTGACCGGTGCGGTGTTTTTAATCAACTCCGGTGCCAGGTAACGATGTCCCGATGCCACTGTGTCGATGGCGGCACGCAAGGTTTCAACGGACGACTGGCGGCTTACGCATGACCACACGCCGGATTTAAAAGCGAAATGAAGGATATCGGCCGCACTGCCTTCGCAAACCAGTACCATACGTACGTCAGGATAGCGGTGGCCTACATGGTCAACAATGTTCTCACCGCGGGTGTTGGATTGTTCAATCGTCACGACCACAATCCGAGTTTCTGCATGGGCCAGGTGATCATCGATTTCCGCCAGGGTGGTGCGGTTGGTCACAAACATGGGTTGCAGACTCACCGTACGATTTTCCGCTGGAGCGTTGATGCGTTCAGCGGGTTGGCGCAAACCAAGGTCGTTGCTGGTGAACGCAGAGTTGATTGGCTCTTTATTTCCACTCATTGGCGTTAATCCTAAACCGGTTGATCGGTGAATCATTCACAGCCTCCATCGAGCGTGTGTTTTCTAATGCTGTTATTACATAAGCAATGTAAAAAATGGATTCAGCTGCATTTAATAAAAAACCGGATATTTGTCCCCATTGTGACGACAATCTATCAATGTATTCATATGTTTTATTAGGTGTGGCCGGGTTTGTGTCGATGTTCTAACCCCGTCAATACGCTATCTGAGGCTCTATTCATATAAATAATGTAACTGGTCAGTAAATTACCGTAGGCGGCTATTCCTTTACTGATCAGAGTGCAGGTAAAATGATCCCCAAAATGGGTTACTCCCCTATCCGCAGGTATAAACAAGAAAAACAAACCTATTTTGGGGATCACTTTCCCCAGACTTGCGTACATTGAGGGGGAATGACAACCAGTGAGTAATCCAAATGCGAGAGGAAAGTTTGGAGGAAATTACCCCACGTCAGCACCTCGTGAATTTGATTCAGCTAGTTGCACGGCAGGACAAACGAGCTTTTGAGGAGCTGTACCGGCATACATCACGGAGGATGTACGCAGTTGCTTTACGTATAGTGCGTGAGCCGAGCATGGCTCAGGACGTGTTGCAGGATGCTTACATCAGGCTGTGGCGTTACGCCCATACGTTTAATGAAAAGCTGTCCTCCCCGGAGACTTGGCTCCACCAGGTCGTGCGAAACCGCGCCCTTGATTTAATCTCCCAGGCCAGTAACCACACCTCGTCTATTTCGATTGACCGCTTTTCCGATGAAGACGAAGAGCTCAACGATGACAATCACCCCTCCATGGAAATGGAGACGCCTGAACAGATGACGATTCGAGGGTGTTTAGGACAACTGGACGGTAAGTACCGGCAGGTGCTGACACTGGCGTTTTCGCATGGCATGTCGCACGCCGAAATTTCTGATCACCTGGCCATCCCCTTGGGTACCGTCAAAACCTGGGCACGTCGCGGTCTGATCGAGCTTAAAACGGCGTATGAACAAGCCGGGATGGATGTAGAGCGCAATGGCTATAGTCTGGATACCAAAAAAGGACAGACATCCGCGCAGGCCGGAACTTCAAAACACAATAAAGCAACCGTTGCACCGGCGCAGCCGCACACCTGGTTGTAGGGAAGGATGATCTGACATGGAACACAACGATAAAGAATGGCTGGCGGCTGAATATGCGATGGGTACCTTGCGTGGTGCAGAGCGGGCTGCTTTTGAGCAATTAATTCAGACTGATGCTTCATTAAAAGAGTTGGTCAAGCATTGGTCAGACCGTCTATGCATGTTTGATGCGGCCAAGCCCCTGAGTTTTGGCGGTTTGTCAGATGATCAGGTGGATGCAGCGTTGGACGCCGTGCTGCGGCAAGTGACGGTTGCGATTGATCAGTCCCTGGTCAAAGGCGCTGGGCCTGCGATACAAAATCCGTTTTTAATGTTGACCCCTCAGCAGCGCGCCTCAGCTCGCCCGGTAGTGGTTCGTTTACTGGCCTCTTACATTGTGCTGCTAGAGCGTTTGAAGGCTCAGCAGCGCGCACAAAGCGCCGGCTTGTCTGCTTCTCCTGCGGTCTGAGAAAGATACTTCAATGAGTGTTTTATATCTGTTTAGTGAGCGTTTGGAGAGCTTAAAAAAGTTCGGCTTAAGGCTGGCGGGTAAAGACGATCTGGATTTTTCAGAGTCAACCCACACGGTTAAGCACAGCGGTGTCAAGGACGTGATTCGCGATGCCATGCCCATGCTCAAGCGGGCCGCAATTTTATCGGTGTTTGTCAATCTGGTGGCTTTGTTTCCTGCCGTATTTTCGCTTCAGGTCTATGACCGGGTGATTTACCGCTCAGGCTTGAACACACTGACTGCGCTGTTGATCGGTATGGTGATCATGCTGGCGGCGGATCTTATTTTGCGTTCTTTCCGTGCCCGTGTTCTGCGAGTGGCTGCGGTCCGAATTGATGCGGACATCGCCAACCGCCTGATGAACAAATTGCTGGCTGTCCCGTTGCGTGATCTGGAAGCTCGACCCACCGCCTCCTGGTACTCATTGTTCAAAGACGTAGATACCGTGCGTGTGGTCTGGAGCGGGGCGGTCGCCATGACCATGCTCGATCTGCCGTTTGCCATCTTGTCGCTCGGCCTGATTGCCATGGTGGCTCTGCCCATTTTGCCGGTGATTCTGGTCGGTATTGCATTGCTGGGTTCCTTGTCCTGGTACTCCTCCGGTGAGTTCAGAAACCGTCGGGTTGAAGAGTTTGCCCGAGCCCGCCGCCGTGACGAAATTCTTGCCGAGGTGTGTCGTGGCCGCGAAGCCATCAAGGCCCTGGTACAGGATGAGTCGGCCAAACGCGCCTGGATTGACAGCTATAACTCATGGGTCGTGGAGTCATTTTCCAAAAATGGTGAGCTTGAGGACCAGCGCGAGTTGTCAGTCTCGATCATGTTGACGATCAACATCGCCATCACGGCCCTCGGTGCCTATGCGGTGATTAACCAGGCCATGACGGTGGGCGGTTTAATTGCAGCCAATATGCTGGCCAGCAAAGCGGTTGGACCATTGGCCGCAATGTGCAGCCATTGGCGTTCGATTGCCCACTCACGTGAAGCCAGTGACCGTCTGGATGCTGTGTTCACCTCGGAAGAAGAAAAAGCGCCAACCGGTTTGCAGCTGCCGCGACCAGCCGGCGCCATGCGTCTGGATAACGTGTCTTATCAGCACGTGGGTGCACAGGGACAGGTCTTAAAGAATGTATCGGCCCAGATTGGTCCACGCGGTATATACGCGGTTGCCGGAGACAACGGTGCTGGTAAAACAACGCTTCTGAAAATTTTGCGTGGTTTGTATCAGCCAATCACGGGACGTGTCCTGATTGACGAATACGACCTGTCGCAGTTTTCACGAATTGAGTTGAGCAAATGGATTGGCTTTTTGCCGCAAGGCTCGCAGTTGTTTGAAGGCACCATTGTCGACAACCTGCGCCGCAGCAACCCTGACGCTTCGGACGAACAGATTTTGCTGGCGGCCAAGCGCTCCGGTGCCCATGATTTTATTGCCAAGTTGCCCGACGGTTACATGACGCAGGTGGGTGAGGCTGGTAATCGCTTATCGGGCGGTCAGCGCCGAAAAATTGCAATCACCCAGGCGTTCTTGAGTGATGCCCCTGTGTTACTGCTCGACGAGCCGACCAACGATCTGGATTTTGCTGCTGAAACCCATCTGATGGCGATCCTCAAAGCATTGGCCGTTGAAAAAACTATCGTCATGGTGACCCACTCGGTTCGACTGATGGCTATTTGCGATCGAGTGATTTATTTGGATCGTGAATCCAAGCTTCATATCGGAGCTACTGCAGATATGCTGCGATTGCTCTATGGTATCAACGTTCCCGCGCAACAAGCCAAGCCAGTTGCCCCGCAAGTGCCGCAAGCCGCAACCCCGGCGGTGACGGACGCGGGTGCACCTAAAGCGGCGCAAGGCTGATTGGAAGTTTTATGTCGTTACCCGCCCCTTTACCGGACCCGCTCAAGCCCGATACCAACATCGCCAGCCTGCCCAAGTTGTTTAAACCCAAAGGCAGTGGCTTTGATGGCAAAACCCGTGTTGCCCTGTGGGTGATCGGTCTTGCCTTGGTGTCAGCCATGTTTATCAGGGTCGATCAGGTGATCACAGCCCCTGGCAAGGTCGTGCCATCAACTCGGATTAAAACCATTCAGCATCTGGAAGGCGGTATCGTTAAAAGCCTGCCCGTCAAAGAAGGCGATTCTGTCAAAGAGGGACAGGTCTTGGTGGAGCTGGATTTGGCGACCAGCGGGATGAACCTGGATGAGTTGCGTGCTCGACGGGCTTCTTTCGAGATGACCCGTGCGCGTTTGCTCGCCGAAGCAACTGCTGGCTCCCCTAAGTTCGACAAAGAGCTGGTGGCCCAATATCCTGAGTTGGCACAAACGGAACTGGCTACATTCAAGGCCCGGCAGGCTGAGCTGGATGGGGTGTTGGAAGTCAATGATTCTCAGCTGGAAAGCAATCGCCGAAAAATGTCGGAGTTGCAGGCCCGCTTGAGCGGCATGGAGGCGCGTGCCTCCACCGCAGATCGAGAGTTGGAGATTACACGTGAGCTGGTGCGTGAAAAACTGGTTTCCCAGCTCGAGTATTTGGAC
>DAITMV010000195.1:0-5612 GCA_036834985.1 Burkholderiaceae bacterium
GTGTTGGAGTAACCGGCTTGATAATCGTCGATCTTTTCTTTCCAGACGATCTTGCCGGAGTCTTGATCCAACGCAACCAGTTGAGCATCCAGGGTTGAGAAGATCACCAGGTTGTCATACAGGGCGGCGCCGCGGTTAACCACGTCACAGCAAGGCATGATGCCGTCGGGCAGACGGTGTTCGTACTTCCACAGCTTTTGGCCGGTCTTGGCATCCAGTGCGTAGATACGTGAGTAAGAACCTGTCACGAACATCTTGCCGTTGTGAATCAGCGGCTGGCTTTCCTGACCACGCTGTTTTTCACCACCAAACGAGAACGACCAGGCTGGAACCATCTTGCCAACGTTCTTGGTATTGATTTTGTCCAATGGGCTGTAACGCTGGCCGTTGGTACCAATACCCCAAGACAACACATCATTGGTTGTTGTCGCATCTTTTTCCAACATTGCATCGGTCACAGTTGCAAAGGCGAGCCCGGCAGGGGCTGCTACTGCTGCTGCTACCAAGGCGCTGAGCAAAGTCTTCCGCATTATCAAATCTCCTCTTGTTCCTTGCTATGAAGGCGGCTGTTCACGCCGGTCTGATAACCATCCCTAATTTCCGGCGATTGGAGAGACTCAGCGCAAGCATCGTGCCATGGTTTTTACTGCCCCACCCTGTTGCACTGTGGAACACCTTTTACGGGCGGGAAAGCGCGGCCTGCTCGTAGCTGGGATAAAAGCGGGTGACACTGCGGGCAAACTCGGCAGGCATGGCGACCCAGGACTTAAAACGATCAGGAATGGGTAACTGCATGGCCGCGATCAGCTCCAGCCCGGACAAAGCGGATGTTTTCATCGTGGCATCCAACCAGGTCAGGTAATCGGCGGTTTCGTCAATCGCAGTTGTTCCTGCGCTGACAGGGCGGTGACTTGGAATAGTGATGGCAGGGTTCAAGGCCTTGAGGATGGCCAGGCTCTTGAGCCATGTCGGGATATCCGCGTGGGGCGTGGTCGGTACGCGGTGATTAAACACCAGGCCGCCGGCAATCAGAACCCTGTACTGCGTATCAAACAACACCAGATCTGAATCGGTATGGCCTGATAGCTCCATCCATTGCAGATGGCTGGCCTGCAAGAATGGCGAGGCGACCGTCAATGGCTGCTTCGGGGGCGTTGACTCGGTCGCCTTCATCCAGTCGCCACACAGACGGTACAGGTTATCGGCGTAAGCGCCTCCTTCTCGGGTGGCGCCGTCGATCGTCCGTCGGGTGGCCCATGTAGGGGTATCCGCATAGGCCTGGTTCCCGAAAAAATAGTCGGGGTGCAGGTTCAGTGACAGCACATGAGTGACAGGTTTATGCAAACTGCGTTCAATCAGGGCTCGTTGCTGCACGCCATAACTAAACGAGGGGCCGGTGTTGATCACCATCCTGCCCGTTGCGTCCACTCTAACCACAGTGTTGATGATGTTACATCCGTTTTTAACTGAAAAATCCTCATGCGTACCCGGCAGCACATACCATGGCCCCACAACGGGTTTAAGAATGAGACCGTAATCCAGCGTCTGCGGCATGGGGGTCGGCTGGAACGCCTTGTTGTTCCAGGGTTGGGCTGCAGCCTCCTGAACCTGGTCATCGGTGGTGGCCGCCACACCTGTTGCAGGCTGACACAATATTGACACAGCGCACGCCAGCACAAGCTTTACAAGGCGGAGCGGGCTTAAGTCTGAGCCAGTAAAGCGGAGCATGACCTGGGTAGTGGGGGCATTGCGTGGCGCCACGGATTGGGTGGCCGCGCTCATTGCATCACCGTCGCAGCAATCGGATTGCCGTTGTTGTCTCGTCCCTCAAGTTTGAACGGTCCTGCAGGGTTGCCGATAAAATCAAACGAGAACAGCGGGTTTTCAGACACGGGTTCAAACGGAAACAGCTTGGCCAATTCGACTCCGTTGGCGTCCTTGAGGGTCATCTGTTCGATATAAAACGCAGGGATGCCCGCTACCAAGCCGGTATCCATCGGATGCGACACCTTCACCCTCAAGCGCGACCCCGCAATTTGATTGGGCGTGTCGAACAATTTGCCCGAGACCTGGTTTAAGGTTGTGGTCCAGGAGCCATCCTTACGTGTCGCACCCGGGACCGTACACCCACCACCTGAGGCGTTGATGTAAGCATTCCCCACATGCCAGTTGCCTGCGGAGTCGAGCACCGCCGCGCGAATGGGGCTGGCCTGTTCAAGCTTGAAACGAAACGAAATTGAGGCCTTGGTCTTAAGCGGAATGTATTCAAGCACCTTGCGAATTGGATTGCGATCGACCAGGATCACGATTTTTTGCGCGTCCGGTAAGGCACTGGCATCTACGGAGACGGGTACATTCATCGCATCTTCCGCAAACTGGGGCACGTTGACCTTGATGCGCTCATCAAAGCCAATCACGCTCTTGGCCGGGAAGTACTGCATTTTTAAATCGGGCCATTGCATGGACCCCAGCGGGTCGCCCCCCGTGGGGTCATCAGGCGCTCCCGCCACGGCGCCTGTAACAACACAAAGGGCAAGCGACAAACCCGTTAAAGTCTGTCTGCCTGCCCTGCCCTGTTTACCACCTAAGCGAAGCTGTTGCACCTTGTCTCCTGCGTGTCATTATTTGGGAAACTACGTGCAAAGCCTGTGCCATGTACTGGCAGTGTGTATCAGTCTGTCAGGTGTTTTGCACCACAATGCTTGGGAACTTCAGTGACATGTCCTTGGCCTGCTCTGCAATCTTGATCGCCACACGACGTGCCATGGCTTTGTATTGCTTGGACAGGTCACCCTCAGGGTCAGCCACCACGGTGGGTTTACCAGAGTCAGCCTGTTCGCGGATACGAATATCCAGCGGCAAACCACCGAGGTACTCAAGACCGTAATCACCCGCCATGCGCTGGCCGCCACCCTCACCAAAAATATGCTCCGCGTGACCGCAGTTGGTACACACGTGGATGGCCATGTTTTCGATGATGCCAAGGATCGGGATCCCGACCTTCTCAAACATTTTCAGACCTTTGCGGGCGTCTAGCAAAGCGATGTCCTGAGGCGTTGTCACGATAACAGCCCCTGTGACTGGCACTTTCTGGGAGAGCGTCAGTTGAATGTCGCCGGTGCCTGGAGGCATGTCGACGATCAGATAATCGAGATCTTGCCAATTGGTTTGACGAAGCAATTGCTCCAGCGCACTGGTGACCATCGGGCCGCGCCACACCATGGGGGTATCTACGTCGATCATAAAACCGATCGACATCGCCTGAATACCGTGCCCTTCCATCGGCTCAATGATCTGTCCATCGGCAGACTCAGGCCGGCCGGTAATACCCAGCATGGTGGGCTGTGAAGGACCGTAAATATCGGCATCGAGCATGCCCACACGTGCGCCTTCAGCCGCCAGGGCCAACGCCAGGTTAACCGCTGTGGTGCTTTTGCCCACCCCACCTTTACCTGAAGCAATGGCGATGATGTTTTTTACATTGGGCAGCGGTTTGAGGCCACGCTGCACAGCATGGGCCACAATTTTGACGGTACCGTTGACGCTGATATTTTCGGCGCCGGGGATTTGGCGCAAACGGGCAATAATGGCCTTGCGCAGTTCGGCCAATTGGCTTTTACCGGGGTAGCCCAGTTCCAAATCCAGGGAAATATCACCGCCGTCGATCTGAATGTTTTTAGCTGATTTAGAAGCGATCAGATCTTTGTTTAAATTCGGATCGATGACCTCGCGCAAAGCCTGTTGCACGATTTCAAGTGTCACCGTCATAACTACCCTCCAAAAATGGTATGAATACTCAAATTTTTATCAACCACGAGTCTATCGTTTTTTGTATGATGCCGCCCTTGGGGTAAGCACGGTCTAGGCCAAAATTTGGCAAAAACTGGCGAAAATAAGTCTTCGATAGTAATTATTAATCTATTGAATACCTATTAGTCATTAGATAAATCTATTGATTGCCAGTATAGTCCATTCATCGCGATCGACATCGCAACCGATTTAACGAGATGAAGGAGTTCTACCATGGCACAAGGCCCCGAAATTAAAACCTGGAAAAACCTCGAATCAGCATTTGCTGGCGAGTCAATGGCTCACATCAAGTACCGCTATTTTGCTAAGCTTGCACGCGCCGCGGGTGACCAAGCCACAGCGCAGATTTTTGAAGAAACGGCCGATCAGGAAATTTTGCATGCCTTCGGTCACCTCGACCTGCTCTACCCAGTCGCCGAGATGACCCCTGCAAAATCACTGCAAATGGCAATTGACGGCGAAACCTACGAGTACACCGAAATGTACCCGACGTTCCGTAAGGAAGCAGAGGCTGACGGCAACGAGGCGGCAATGAAAGAAATTGACGAACAAATTGCAGAGTCCAAAGAACACGCCGAGCGCTTTAAGGCCAGCCTGGCCAAAGCGGCCAAACGGTTTGCTGCGCTGGCACGGGTTGAAGAACGCCACGCCGCGCACTACCAGGCGCATTTGGACACCATCAAGGTATAACTTTTTAGAAAATTTCAGGAGATTAGAATGAACAAGTGGCAATGCATTGTATGTGGCTTAATTTACGACGAAGCCTTGGGTTTGCCGGAAGACGGCATCCCGGCCGGCACCAAGTGGGAAGACGTTCCCGCTGACTGGAATTGCCCAGACTGCGGCGTCTCCAAATCTGACTTTGAAATGGTTCAGATCTAAGCAAACCGCTTAACGAATCACGCATCATCAGGCCCCACGCACCCAAAGTGCCTGGGGCCTGATGCGTTCTAAGCCCTCATCTGATGTGAAAATTGACAGTCGACCCTTCAAAGTAGATACTTATTGTATCTACCATTAAAAGGAGATTTCGTGAAAGAAGGTACTGTTTTTAAAAATAACAGCACGCAGGCGATTCGATTGCCTATAGAAGCTCGCTTCCCCGAATCCGTCAAAAAGGTAGTGGTGCGAGTGGTTGGGCGTGAGCGGGTCCTCTCCCCCATGGACGGCGTGTGGGACTCATTTTTTTTAGCCCCTCACGTGCCCAGTGAAGATTTCATGTCACAACGTGCCAGTCAGGAGCAACCCGAGCGGGAAGACTTTTGATGCTGCGATACATGTTAGATACCAACATCACAATCTACGTCATTAAAAAGCGACCTATCGAGGTGCTCAAACAATTCAATGCGAATGCAGGCTCGCTCTGTATCAGCTCAATCACACTCGCCGAGTTGCTCCATGGCGCAGAAAAAAGTGAGCGGGTTGCGCACAACCACAGCGTGATCGATGATTTTGTCTCACGGCTCACCGTTCTGGACTACGATATCAAGGCAGCGCTACATTACGGCCAAATTCGTGCGGCACTCGAAAAACAAGGCAAAACCATTGGCATCAATGATTTACATATTGGCGCCCATGCGCGAAGCCAAGGCCTGAGCCTGGTCAGCAACAATTTGAGAGAGTTTGCGCGAATACCTGGGCTTGTTGCAGAAAATTGGGTTGGCTGATTCTGTTCGGGTAATTATATTTAAATATTCTTAATTTATTTTTAATATAAAATTAATCGAAAAATCAATTAGGAATTATTAAAAAATACAGTCAATGCAAAATATTTTACTTTAAATAATATATATAATTTAAAG
>DAITMV010000196.1:0-5558 GCA_036834985.1 Burkholderiaceae bacterium
AGGAAGAACTCGACCCCAAAGGGGTTGAGGTGTCAGTGGCAGGTCGAATGATGCTCAAGCGGGTGATGGGCAAGGCGTCGTTTGCCACCATTCAGGACGCCACCGGTCGCATCCAGTTCTACATCAACAACGAGGGTGTGGGCACCGACATTCATGAGGAGTTCAAGCACTGGGACATGGGCGACATCATCGCCGCCAAGGGCAAGCTCTTTAAGACGATGAAAGGCGAATTGTCAGTGCATTGCACCGAGATCCGCCTTTTGGCCAAGTCGCTGCGTCCGCTGCCAGACAAGTTCCACGGCCTGGCCGATCAGGAAATCAAATACCGTCAGCGGTATGTGGATCTGATCATGTCCGAGGAAACACGCAACACCTTTGTGGCGCGTACCAAGGCCATGTCCTCGATCCGCAAACATATGACCGATTCGGGTTTCATGGAAGTAGAAACCCCGATGCTGCACCCCATCC
The DNA here is from genome assembly GCA_036834985.1 of Burkholderiaceae bacterium. Taxonomy (GTDB): domain Bacteria; phylum Pseudomonadota; class Gammaproteobacteria; order Burkholderiales; family Burkholderiaceae_B; genus DAITMV01. Next base: position 469 of record DAITMV010000196.1, read on the forward strand.
CCGGTGGTGCGGCGGCCAAGCCGTTTATCACGCATCACAATGCGCTGGACATGCAGATGTTCATGCGAATCGCGCCGGAGCTGTACTTAAAGCGCCTGATTGTGGGTGGGTTTGAACGCGTGTTCGAGATCAACCGCAACTTCCGTAACGAAGGGGTGAGCCCACGCCACAACCCGGAATTTACGATGATGGAGTTTTATGCGGCGTACTGGAACTACCATACGCTGATGGACTTCACCGAAAACCTGATTCGCGAGGCTGCTGCCGATTCACGCGGTACAGCCACCATCACGTATCAGGGGCGCGAGCTGGATTTGTCCAAGCCGTTCCATCGGTTAACCATCACCGGTGCCATTCAGAAGTACTTCCCTGAATACAGCGACGAGCAGCTGGCCAATGAAGGCTTTTTACGGGCCGAGCTCAAGCGCAAGGGCGCCGATGTAAACGGCCCCGTGTTATCGCGTGCGGGCGTCGGCGCCTTGCAACTGGCCTTGTTCGAGGAAACTGCCGAGAGCCTGCTCTGGGAGCCTACCTTCATTATTGATTACCCGGTTGAAGTGTCTCCTCTGGCGCGTGCGTCTGATACCCGCCCCGGCATCACCGAGCGCTTTGAGCTGTTTATTGTCGGCCGGGAAATCGCCAACGGCTTTTCCGAGTTAAACGATGCTGAAGACCAGGCGGCGCGTTTCCAGGCTCAGGTACAGGCCAAGGAAGCCGGTGACGATGAAGCCATGTTCTACGACGCAGACTTTATTCGCGCGCTTGAATACGGCATGCCCCCCACGGGTGGTTGCGGTATCGGGATTGACCGTCTGATCATGTTGTTGACCGACAGCCCCAATATCCGTGACGTGATCCTGTTCCCGCACATGCGCCGGGAAGATAACAACAACTGACAGCAACGGTTGAGAGCACGCGTTGACTCATGCGCCGAGCAGCTCGGCCAGATGCAGGATATCCCGCGCGTGGTAGGTGTTTGCGGGGTGGCCTGAGCAGTCTTTCTGGATGCCAGGCCCTAACTCGGCGGGCCGTTCAATGTAGGCGGTTTGCAGGCCATGGCTCCGCGCGCCGTGCAAATCATCCTGGTGCGCCGCGACCATCAGCACGTCTTGCGGTTTAACGTCAAACACCCGGGCCACACCCAAGTAAGTATCCGGGTGTGGCTTGTACGCCCTAAATACCTCAGCAGACAACACACAATCCCACGGCAGCCCTGCAAATTTGGCCATATTGGTCAATAAGCCCAGATTGCCATTGGACAGCGAACAAATCGTATAGCGTGCTTTTAGGCGGGTCAGCCCGGCCACGGTGTCGGGCCAGGCATACAGCCGATGCCATACGCGGTTCAGATGCCGTTTTTGATCATCAGACAGATGGGTGATCTGAAACCGCGCCAAAATGTCGTCCAGGATGAGGCGGTGCAGATCGTCGATCAGTGTCCAGCCCAACTCGCCAGACATCACCCGCTGCATGGCCGGGACATATCCGGCACGCCATGCTAGCGCAAATTCACTGCCGTTTACGCCCAAGCCCATGGTGTCCACTTCGCGAGCCACCGAGCCATGCCAGTCCACGACGGTACCAAAGACGTCAAACGCCAGTATTTTGGGGGGTGTGCGGTGCTCCGTGCTCATGATGGGCTCCTTGGATGATGCGCCGTGGGCGATTAACGTACGGTAACACCAACATGCAGTTCGTGCTCCCCGCCGCCGTGAATCACGCCCTTGAGTGGAGGTACGTCGGCATAGTCGCGACCGACGGCCACGGTGATGTAGCGGGTGTCCGGTAACTGGTTGTTGGTCGGATCCATGTCGATCCATCCTAAGGGCTCGCCCGCCCAGATCGATACCCAGGCATGGCTGGCGTCTGCGCCAATGAGCTTGGCCTGTCCGGGGGGGGGCTCGGTCATCATGTAGCCACTGACGTAACGCACGGCCAGGCCAATCGATCGCAAGGCGCCAATCATGATGTGGGAGAAATCCTGGCACACCCCCTCGCGGCTTTGCATGACTTCATCGACGGACGTGTTCACGCCCGTGCTGCCCGAGGCGTATTTGAATTCACGGTGGATGCGCTGCATCAGCGCCTGGCACGCCTGCCCGATGGGTCGCTGGGGCCAGAACTCCAGCAGGGCATAGGCTTTGAGTGATTCACGAAAGGGCACCCGTGGGCTGGGAAAGGCAAATTCGGTGGCCTGCATAAACGACGAGCCCTTGCGGTAGGACAGGCTGTTGCGGATTCGTTCCCAAGGCGGTGTTTGCGCCAGCGCGGCGTCCACCTGTTCGGCGGGTATCTGTGCAGGCTGCAGGCTAAGCACCGCGTTTGCGGTGACTGTCAGTTCATTATGGGATTGAGTGATTTCAAATTCATGCACCAGGTTCTGGTAACTGTCGTTCCGAACCCGGCAACTGGCGGGTTGGGGGGTGATCTGCAGTTCGAAGTGTTCAAGACGCTGGCAGGGGTTCAAGGCCAGGCATTGAGCATTGTCACGCGGCTTGAGGACGGCCAAATGATACGACGCCCCCACACTGGTGACATAACTGTAGCGTGTGGTGTGCTCGACTGATCGAGTGATTGACCTGTTATCCGGTAGAGGGCCTGATCCTTGGCTCTGGCTTTGATACGCAACACCACCATCTTGCCCCTGACCTTGGCTTTGCGTTTGGGCTTGCGTGGGCCCCTGCGTTTGGCTGGAGGTGCTCACGTTAATTGATCCTTGGGTTCTGCCAGCCTGAAGTAGCGGCTACCAATCGAATCGGACAGGGAAAACGCCATTTGCTGGAGGGTTTGCAACCAGGTTTTGAGCGCAATGACGGTGTGGATGCCGTAGGGGGGCTCGAGCTCTTCGAGGGAGATGCCCACCGGCGGGTCTTGGATCGCTTCAATCTTGCTTACAAAGTGGCTGACATCGCCCGGCAGTTTTTCAATCGCTTGCTTGATTTTATAAATAATTCGCTGCAGTGAGCGTGGATTGGAGGGATCAAACACCATCAAATCCATACAGGGTAGCCATTCGAAGCGGTGCTGATAGCGTGCGCGGTAGGTGATCACGCTGTCGCCCTGAGCAACGAATAATTCCAGCGCAGTTTCCTGGTTGTAGCGGGGGTCTTTGAGCAGGGTGAGCAAGACTTCACTGGCGTTGATCAGCCGTTCCAGTTGACGGCCGATGGTCAAAAACCGCCAGCCATCGTCGCGCGTCATGTGGTCCGACTGTTCGCCGCTGATGGCTGAGATCAGACGACGCAGGCGTGACAGGCGCTCCAGTGCCTCTTCACGGTCAAACGCGGGGGAGGCCTCCCGAAAGACTTGATCGCATTCAGTCACCCAGCGCCAGTGCTCGGTGGATAAACGGTCCCGAATCTGACTGGCGACGCGTGATAGCTGTGCCATGTTAAAGCCGACACTGGCGGTGCCGGTTTTAAAGCCACCGATATCGCCCAAGCCAGCCAGCAAGGCGATTTCAAGCACGTCGGCATTCAGTTCAAACCCGTCGTTGGGGCGATGTAAGAGGCCCTGGCTGGCACACAGGTTGGCGGTGAACTCCAGCGTGCTGCGCTCCAAGGCTTCGTCTTCACGCAACAACTTCAGTACATGGCGTACCAGTCGCAGCTGACACTCGGCCCGCTCGCTGTAGCGGCCCAACCAAAAGAGATGTTCTGCTGCCGTACTGGAGACGGGTCGCTGGCGTGCGCGTACCTGCTGGGCGTTTAAACGGCCGGTCAGCAGGGTGGTACGGTCAACCGCACCGTCGGTGATGACCCAGGTGTCCACCGAGCTGCCGCCCCGTTGCATGGACACCACTTGCCCATCGTTGCCAGACACTCGTGTCAACCCGCCTGGCAGTACGTGGTAGCCCCCTTTACCATCGGTCGCGGCATACACACGCAGCATCAGCGACCGACGGGCCATTTCACCGTTTTTCCAGACGGGGATTTGCGAGAGGGGTAGCAATTCCTGAAGGGTATAGGCCTCAGGTAGCTTGCTGATACGGGCGCGCCATTGCCGCTGACCGGTTTCGTCCAGATCAATACCCAGTACCGCATCCATCTGTGTACTGAGCAGGCTGGGCGCGGTTGCTTTGATCACCAGGTGATCCATCCGGCCGGCCACCTGCGCCCAGGCGGGCGCCTCGCCACACCACCAGCTTGGCACACTGGGTAGCGTGAGCGCTTTGCCCATGAAGGCTTCAGAGATGCCCGGCAAAAAGCCGTGCAAGGCGGGCGATTCGAGCCAGCCACCGCCCGGGGTGTTGGCGACAATCACTTCGCCCGAGCGAATGGCCTGCAGCAGCCCCGGAACACCGAGGTGGCTGTCGGCCCGCAGTTCGAGCGGGTCCACCCAATCGTCATCAACCCGGCGCAAAATCGCGTCGATGCGTTCCAGACCATGTACGGTTTTCAGGAACACTTTGCCTTCACGCACAATCAGGTCATGACTTTCCACCAGCGTGATACCCAGGTAGCGGGCCAGGTAGGCGTGTTCAAAATAGGTTTCGTTGTAGGGGCCGGGTGTCAGCAGCGCCACCCGTGCCGATTGACCCGCCGGGCTGAGGGCGCGGATGCTTTCGAGGTACTCTTTGTAAAACGAGGCCACATGTTGCACCTTCATTTCACGAAAGGCCTCGGGCAGGGCACGGGCAATGGTGAGGCGGTTTTCGAGCACATAGCCCAAGCCCGACGGGGCTTGTACGCGGTGTCCGATCACCCACCATTTGCCATCAGAGGCACGTGCAAGGTCAAAGGCCATCAAATGCAGCCAGCAGTCCGACGGGGGTTTGTAGCCATGCATGGGCCGCAGATACCCAGGGTTGCCAAACACCAGGGCCGGGGGTAGCAGGTTATCCTTGAGCAGGGTTTGATCGCCGTAGATGTCCTGCATCATATGGTTCATCAGTTCAGCACGCTCTAAGACCCCCTGCGAAATCTCGGCCCACTCATCTCCACTGATCAGGAGGGGCAGCAGGTCCAGCGACCAGGGGCGGGCGGGGGACTGTGGCGTGTCTGGGGAAAAGTTGTAGGTGATGCCCTTGGTGGTGGTCTGTTTGGCAACGGCCGAAGCCCGTCTGTCCAGCGTGGACTCCAGCGGGGCAT
>DAITMV010000197.1:0-5551 GCA_036834985.1 Burkholderiaceae bacterium
CCCTGACCCACAACCTGTCTGTGGCGGTGTGTGTTGCGGTGGGCGTGTATTGCCTTTCAATGGTCGGCATCGCCACCCCTGAAGTGGCTTTTAGCAATATGTACGTGAACGATGCCATGGGCTATGCGCTCAAGGGCTTTGCTGCACTGGCGGTTGCTATGACCTTGGTGTATTCACGTCAATACGCTACAGACCGCGAGATGTTTAAAGGTGAGTTCTACGCGCTGGCGATGTTTGCCTTGCTGGGTCAGATGATCATGATCTCGGCCAATACCTTCTTGCTGATTTATTTGGGTCTGGAGTTACTGTCTTTGTCCTTGTATGCCGTGGTGGCGTTGCGGCGCGACAGCGCACAGGCCACTGAAGCGGCTATGAAATACTTTGTGCTGGGCGCTTTGGCCTCGGGCTTTTTGCTCTATGGCATGTCCATGGTGTACGGTGCCACAGGATCATTGGATCTGGCCGATATCGCCCGTGCCAGTGTTGCAGTAGGTACCAATAAAACCATTCTGGTGTTCGGTCTGGTATTTCTTGTCTCTGGCCTGGCTTTTAAACTGGGCGTGGTTCCATTTCACATGTGGGTGCCTGATGTGTACGAGGGTGCTCCGACGGCAGCCACCCTGCTGATCAGCGCGGCTCCCAAGCTGGCGGCTTTCTCCATGCTGATCCGTATTTTGGTTGATGGGTTGTTGGCCATGGCAATGGACTGGCAGCAGATGCTCGTGATTCTGTCCGTGTTGTCGATGGCCATTGGTAACCTGACCGCGATTGCTCAAAAGAACCTCAAACGGATGTTGGCATACTCCACGATTGCTCAAATGGGCTTTATGTTGCTGGGCATGTTGGCGGGCGTTGTGGGTGGCAACACAACGGGTGCGGCCAATGCATACAGCGCTTCCATGTTCTACACCGTGGTGTATGTAATGACGACCCTGGGTAGCTTCGGTGTGATTCTGGTGCTGGCTAAAAAAGGCTTTGAATCAGAAAACATTGATGATTTGCGGGGTTTGAACAAGCGTAGCCCATGGCTGGCGTTTATCATGCTGCTGCTGATGTTCTCTCTGGCAGGTATTCCTCCTCTGGCAGGTTTTTATTCCAAGCTGGCGGTGTTGCAAGCCGTCCTGGTCACAGGACAGATCTGGCTGGCTGTCGTGGCGGTGCTGTTTTCCCTGATTGGTGCCTTCTACTATTTGCGCGTGGTCAAGTCCATGTACTTTGAAGAACCACTGGACCAATCCACCCCGGTTGTGGCCGGAGATGCCAAAGCATTGCTAGGTATCAACGGCATGGCTGTGATCGTGTTGGGCTTGATGCCCGCACCACTGATGGGTATGTGCGCCACTGCCATCCAGAAAATTTTGGGTAGCTAACCCTACAGAAAGAGTTTTGCTTGTGAATAGCTTGCATCTCGGAATGGGGGCCGTTTTAGTGACGGCCCTTTTTCTTGCCAACCTGCCGTTTATATCCAATCGATTATTAGGTCTAATTAAGCGGGCTGACAAAGGTTTGGGTTTGCGATTTTTGGAGTTGCTGATTGGATACAGCTTGACCGTAATCGTGGGGTTGACCATCGAAGCTGCAATCGGTGAGCGGTACACCCAAGGCTGGCAGTTTTATGCGGTGACTGCCTGTGTATTTCTCGTGATGACCTATCCCGGTTTTGTTTATCGGTATTTATGGCGTAAACAGGCTGACAGACCTGGCGAGCCATAATCCCTCAATAGCATCGTCACTGAACAGGATTACCATGCCCACCTCGAATGACTCCCACATCGACTCCCATACCCCGACGGGGCACTCGGCCAGCGGAGCAGATGTGTCAGGTGATAGGCATTTAACCGAAACGACGGTCAGCTCCACCCAGGTCTTTGATGGCCATCTAATGAAGGTCTATCAGGATTGGGTACGTTTGCCCAATGGCGCCCAATCCGTGCGTGAATTTACCAAGCATCCGGGGGCGGTGATGATCATCCCCGTGCTCGATGACGGTCGCTTGGTGATGGAGCGACAGTTTCGCTACCCCTTACATCAGGTTTTTTTGGAGTTTCCTGCTGGCAAAATTGATCTGAATGAAGACCCGGTGTTAACAGCGCATCGTGAGTTGCAGGAGGAAACCGGTTATGAGGCGACGACACTGCAGTACCTGACGACGATTCACCCCGTGATCTCATACTCTACCGAACGCATCTTGCTGTATGTCGCCCGCGGCTTGACGTTGGGAGACCGCGCCTTGGACGACAACGAGTTTTTAGACGTTGTATTGGTGGAGCAGACTGAATTGATGGCTCAAGTGCAGTCCGGGCAAGTGAGTGATGTCAAAACCATCATTGGTGCGTTTTGGTTGGAAAAGCTGCAAACCGGACAGTGGACTGCCCCTCAGAGCTAACCCCATTTTTACCCCCAATTGAGCGATCAAGTAATAAGAAACTGAATCCTCTGAGAGGTCACTGACGGTATATCCAGTGAATAATCTCAAGAGACAGGGGCTTGATATGTCAAAAGCAATTGCATGGATGCAGCATGTTCAAACAGCGAGTGCATGGCACACTGGCATGGAGTGTTTGAATTATCTGGTAACCGGACTGTTTGTCTCGGTGATTGGTGCGGTGGTGATTTTGACCGTGCTCTACAGTTAAGTATCAACGCTATTTAGGACGGATTTTTCAATAAAAAAGGCCTCGAATGAGGCCTTTTTTATTGAAAAATCCGAGTGTTACATGTTCGGATAGTTGGGGCCACCACCGCCTTCAGGGGTCACCCATACGATATTCTGGGTGGGGTCCTTGATATCGCAGGTTTTGCAGTGCACACAATTTTGTGCATTGATCTGCAAACGGTCCTGACCGTCGTCTGTCTTCATGTACTCATACACCCCAGCCGGGCAGTAGCGGGCTTCAGGGCCTGCATACTTGGCCAAGTTGATACTCACCGGCACAGACGCATCCTTGAGGGTCAAGTGGGCCGGCTGGTTTTCTTCATGGTTGGTGTTGGAAATGAATACCGAGCTTAAGCGATCAAACGTGAGTTTGCCATCTGGCTTGGGGTAGGTGATGGGTTCAAATTCGCTGGCGGGGCGCAGGTATTCATGGTCTGCACGCTTGTGATGCAGTGTCCAGGGCACCTTTCCACCAAACAGCTTTTGCTCAATACCCACCATCATCGTACCCGTGTAAAGGCCTTTACTCATCCACTGCTTGAAGTTACGTGCACGGTACAGCTCGTCGAACAACCATGAGTCCTGGAAGGCCTTGGGGTAGGATTCGAGCTCGTCATGCTGACGGCCCGCCTGCACGGCTTCGAAGGCAGACTCGGCGGCCAACATGCCCGTCTTGATGGCGGCATGGCTGCCTTTGATGCGTGATGCATTCAAAAAGCCGGCATCACAACCCACCAATACGCCACCGGGGAATGTTAATTTGGGTAATGACATCAATCCGCCCGCGGTGATTGCGCGCGCGCCATACGCCAGTCGCTTGCCACCTTCGAAGAACGTACGGATGGCCGGGTGCGTTTTGTAACGCTGGAATTCTTCAAACGGTGACAGGTAGGGGTTCTCATAGCCCAGCCCCACCACGTAACCAACGGCAACCTGGTTATTGTCCAGGTGATATAGAAAAGAGCCCCCGTAGGTTTTGGAGTCCAGCGGCCAGCCGGCAGTGTGTACGACCAAACCGGGTTGGTGTTTGGCTGGGTCGATTTCCCAGAGCTCTTTTAAGCCGATACCGTACACCTGTGGGTCACGACCTTCGTTCAATTTGTACTGGGTCATCAACCGCTTGCCCAGGTGCCCGCGGGCACCTTCAGCAAAAATCGTATATTTGGCGTGCAGTTCCATGCCAGGCTGGTAGGCGTGGGTGGGCTGGCCGTCTTTGCCAATACCCATGTCGCCCGTCACAACGCCTTTGACCTTGCCATCGTCGGTGTAGAGAATCTCTGCGGCGGTAAAGCCGGGGAAAATTTCAACACCGAGGTTTTCAGCTTGCTGGCCCAGCCAGCGCACCACATTGGCCAGGCTGATCACGTAGTTGCCATGGTTCTGAAAGCACGCAGGCAGCAGTCCTGTCGGTACTTTTTTGGCGGAGGTTTCAGTCAGGAACAGGAAACGGTCTTCGGTGACTTCGGTGGTCAGTGGAGCGCCAAGTTCCTTCCAGTTGGGGAACAGTTCATTCATGGCGCAGGGGTCCATCACCGCGCCCGATAAAATGTGGGCGCCTACTTCAGACCCTTTTTCAAGCACGCAGACGTTGATGTCCTGACCCTTTTCCTGGGCCAACTGCTTGAGCTTGATGGCAGCGGACAGGCCGGCAGGGCCGCCTCCGACTACAACGACATCGTATTCCATCATGTCGCGTTCTACATTGCCCGACATTGTGAAGTCTCCTAAAAATTTTTTCGAACGGTCGTGCGAATTTTCGCCCGTCACAGCTAGAGATTGCAATCTATATGTGACTTAACGTGTGCGATGATACCTGTATCCGATTTCGATGGAGGGGTTTTCCGTGACATTCTCAAGCAATATGTCGTCGCAGCTTCAAAATATTGGCTATTTGACCGGGAAAATCGCCCTGGTTACCGGAGCATCGAGCGGCTTGGGCGCCCAGTTTGCCAGGGTGCTGGCTGCGCAAGGGGCCAAGGTGATATTAGCGTCCCGCCGGACTGAGCGTTTGAAGGAATTAAAAGCCCAGATCGAAACCCAGGGAGGACAGGCCGGTGTTATCTCCCTGGATGTTACCGATGTGGCCGGTATACAGGCGGCCATTTTAAAAGTGGAAACCGAGTATGGTCCTATTGATATCCTGGTGAACAACTCGGGCGTCAGTACCACAGCTCGTTTGATGGACGTTCCCGAAGAGGACTTTGATTTTGTAATGAATACGAACGTCAAAGGTGCATTTTTTGTGGCACAGGCGGTTGCAAAATACATGATCGCCCGCTCTAAACTTGAGCCTGCCCGCCAGGCGCGCATTATCAACATCGCCTCTGTGGCGGGTCTGCGGGTGTTGTCCCAAATTGGTGTTTACTGCATGAGCAAGGCGGCAGTGGTGCACATGACCAAGGCCATGGCGCTGGAATGGGGGCGCTATAACATCAATGTAAATGCCATTTGCCCGGGTTATATCACCACCGAGATGAACGCCAGTCACTGGGAGACTGAGGCGGGTCAAAAAATGATCAATATGCTGCCGCGCCGCCGTGTCGGTAAACCGGATGATTTGAGTGGATTGCTGCTGTTGCTGGCCTCCGATCAGTCGGGTTTTGTAAACGGAGCAGTGATTGCTGCCGATGACGGTTTAAGCGTGACCTGAGGGTTGCTGCGCCGCACAATGCCGATTAAAATCAAACGAGTGCTATCGCGCCAAGCGATGGCATTGCAGCCTGATTGACTGCATGAAAAACATATAAAAGGAACTCCTCATGGGTATGGATAAGGTCTACCCCAGTGCCAAAGCGGCGCTGGACGGTATTGTCAGCGACGGCATCACATTGGCAGTGGGTGGTTTTGGTTTGTGTGGCATTCCAGAGGCGCTGATTTTTGCGTTGCGTCAGACGG
>DAITMV010000198.1:0-5494 GCA_036834985.1 Burkholderiaceae bacterium
GGGTAATCATCTGGCTCATGCGGCTTCTCCTTGCGCCTGGCTGTCATTGGAGGCGGTTGGGTAAACGGCGGCTTTAAAAGGCTCTGCACCCACGCGGTCAAAGGTGTCGATGAATAATTCATCGTCATGGCGAATGGCCACAAAGGTTTCCAATATTTTGGTGATGACACCGGGTACTTCGTCGGATGTGAATGATTTGCCAATCACTTTGCCGATGCTCGCCTCATTGCCCTGACGGCCCCCTAGCGTAATCTGATACCACTCGGAGCCGTTTTTATCGACACCCAAAATACCGATGTTGCCGATGTGATGGTGGCCACAGGAGTTGATGCAACCGGAGATGTTCAGGCTCAGCTCACCCAATTCGAAGACGTAATCGATGTCGTCCAGACGTTCCTGAATCTCCAACGCGATGGGAATGGATTTGGCGTTGGCCAGCGAGCAGAAATCACCACCGGGGCAGCTGATCATGTCGGTAACCAAACCGATATTGGGTGTTGCAAAGCCCAAGGCTTTGGCTTTTTCCCACAGTTCAAAGAGCTTGGCTTGTGGCACATCGGAGAGCACCACGTTTTGCTCGTGGGTGACGCGCAGTTCACCAAACGAGTAGGCGTCTGCCAGGTCGGCAATGGCATCCATCTGGTCGGCAGTTGCATCACCTGGCGCAACGCCCACCGGTTTGAGCGACAAGGTGACTGCGGCATAGCCTGATTGGCGGTGAGCGCGCACATTGCGCTCTGTCCAGCGGGCAAAGGCAGGATGCTGCGCTTTGAACGAAGCGATGCTGGTGGTGGCTGCTGCTAATTCCTCGACAGTCACAGGAATGTAGGCCGGTGCCACAAATTGGGCTGATACACGGTCCAGCTCGGCTTGCGGCAAGGTGGCAGGGCCATCCTTGAGGAACTGCCACTCAGCTTCAACCTGACGGGCAAACTCGTCGGCTCCCAGTGCGCGCACCAGAATCTTGATCCGGGCCTTGTACAGGTTGTCGCGGCGGCCATGGCGGTTGTACACACGCATGATCGCTTCGATATAGGACACCATGTGCTGCCATGGCAAATCTTCACGAATCACCGAGCCCAGTACGGGTGTGCGGCCCAGGCCACCACCGGCCAGCATGCGGGCCAGCACGTTGCCGTTGGCATCGCGGTACAGATGGATGCCGATGTCGTGCACAGCCACTGCAGCACGGTCCTCCTGTGCTCCATTAACCGCGATCTTGAACTTGCGTGGCAAGTGCACAAACTCGGGGTGGAAGGTGGAGTACTGGCGAATCAGTTCGCAGTAGGGGCGTGGATCCACGATCTCATCCGGCGCGATACCTGCAAACGGGTCGCTGGTGGTATTGCGGATGCAGTTGCCGCTGGTCTGGATGGCGTGCATTTGTACTTCTGCCAATTCAGCCAGAATGGCGGGCACGTTCTCGACGGCGGGCCAGTTCAGCTGAATGTTCTGACGGGTCGTAAAGTGGGCATAGCCCCGGTCGTACTGGCGGGTGATGCGTGCTACACGACGCATTTGCGCTGCATTCATCAAGCCATAAGGCACTGCGATGCGCAGCATCGGCGCATGGCGCTGGATGTACAGGCCGTTTTGCAGGCGCAGCGGGCGAAATTCTTCTTCAGTCAGTTCGCCTTTGAGGTAGCGCTCTGTCTGGTTGTTAAATTGTGCAACGCGTTCGTTGATGATGGTTTGGTCGTGATGGTCGTATTGGTACATGGTATTTACAGAACTAGTTTGGCGGCAACCAGAGTCAGGGTGGTTGCCAAAACCCCACGTAAAAACTTCTCGGGTACTGAACGGCTTAAAAAGCTGCCGATGCTGATGCCCGGGATGGAGCCGATCAACAGCGCGCCCAGCAGTGCCCAGTTCAGCGTGCCCAGCGTGGCATGTCCAAAGGCGGCCACGGCAGTTAACGGAACGGCGTGAGCAATGTCGGTGCCTGCGATTTCGGAACTACGCAGCTTTGGGTACAGCATGATCAGGATGGTTGCACCAATCGCGCCTGCACCAATGGATGACACCGTGACCAAAACGCCCAGAATGATACCTGCGATCCAGGTTGCAAACTCGCGTGTGCGTCCTTCGAGCAACAGGTTGGGATGGCTTTCCAGAAATGCCATCAGTTTGGGTTTGAACAACAGGACGGTCACAGTGAGCATCACGCAGATGGCGATGGACCATCGGATGAAATGATCAGGGCCTGAATGCGGCGCTGCTTTGTCGACATGCAGCGCATGCAATACCAACGTGGTTGCCACGGATGCAGGCAGGCTGCCACCGGCAAGCAACGCGACGATGCGCCAGTCAATATTGCCTTTAACACGGTGAATCACGGTACCAGCACCCTTGGTGATCGCCGCAAACGCCAGATCAGTACCCACCGCAACACTGGGCGCAATGCCAAACAGCGCAGTCAGAAGGGGCGTCATCAACGAGCCGCCACCCACCCCCGTCAGGCCAACCAGCAGACCAACGGCAAAGCCGGACACGATGTACAGGGCGTTAAAACTGAAGTTCAAAATGAATCCACAGATACTTGTTCGAGGCTCGCATCATAGTGCGGCTGGCTTATAATACAAACGATAGATTTTCCATTTAGATATAGCGTCTGGAAATATGAATTTGCACCAATTGCGGTTTTTGCGTGAGGCGGTTCGACGCAACTTCAGTCTGACTGAGGCGGCCAAGGCCCTCTTTACCTCTCAGCCGGGTGTGTCCAAGGCAATCATCGAGCTGGAGGAAGAGCTCGGTATTCAAATATTCCAGCGTCATGGTAAACGAATCAAGGACTTAACCGAACCTGGCAAGATGGTGTATGCCAGTGCGGAGAAGGTGCTGGCCGAGGTGGAAAACCTCAAACGTATTTCGCAGGAGTACGCTAAAAAGGAGTCTGGCGAGCTTAGAATTGCCGCAACTCACACCCAGGCACGCTATGTACTGCCGCCGATTGTGGCGCAGTTCCGCTTTCGCTACCCGCAGGTGCATTTTGTGTTGCTGCAAGGCACACCTCACCAGTTGGCCGATTGGGTCAAAACCGATCAGGCCGATCTGGCGATTGCCACTGAAGCGCTGGCTTTTTCACCGGAACTGATCACCATCCCCTGCTATCAGTGGGAGCATGTGGTGGTGCTGCCACCGGGCCACCCTTTGCTCAAGGAGCCCAAAATCACCCTGCAGGCTTTGACCCGCTTTCCACTAATCACCTACGACAAGGCCTTTGCCGGACGCAGCAAGATCGACGATGCATTTGCAGCCGCTAGGCTCACGGCCGATGTGGTGCTTGAGGGTATCGATGCCGATGTGATCAAGACTTACGTGACGCTGGGCCTGGGTGTGGGGATCATTGCCGGGGTTGCGTTTGACGCGCAGCGCGATGCCCCGCTGGTTTCCATCCCTGTGGGCAATCTGTTTGGCATGAACACCACCCGCGTGGGTATTCGGCAGGGGGTATTCATGCGCACACTGGCCTACGATTTTATTCAGATGTTTGCCCCTCAACTGAATAAAAAACTGATTGACCGGGCACTGAACGGCGGAGAGCGCTACGACATCTAGCGATGTGTAAGGCCGACAGTACCGGTCTACATCCGATTGTTGTGATTAAGTAGCAAGTCGTGACGCCCGTTCCACAATACGCAGTACCTGGCTGGTGTCTTCATACCCCCCACCCTCAGCGATCAGCGTGCTCAGGTGCTCTGCCACTCGAGCGATGACTGGCAAATGCAATCCTTCCACCTGGGCGGCCTGCGCAACCATACGGAGGTCTTTTTCGTGCAACCGTGCCTGAACCAGCACGGAGTCCTCAGTGCCTGCCATGCGTGGCCCGACCCAATCGAGTACCTTGCTGCCGGCGAACCCGCCCGACAGCACCTGAACCAGTTTGGGTAGATCTGCTCCAAAGTGTTTGGCGTAGGTCATCGCCTCGGCAATCCCTACCAGCGTGGCACACATCACCATCTGGTTGGCGGCCTTGACCACCTGTCCCGATCCGCTGGGCCCCACATGGACAATCGTTTTGCCCAGGTGTTCAAGCACCGGCAAGGCGCGTTCAAATGCCTCGGTGGTGCCCCCCGCCATCATGCTCAATGTGCCGGCCTGCGCTGCAGTTACACCGCCTGAGACCGGGCAATCGAGCATCGCAATGTTCAGCGCGTGCAGTTGGGCGGCCAAGTCACGGGAGGTCGCTGCATCAATAGTACTGAAGTCGATCACTAGCGAGCCCGCCGGTAAATGACTGGCCAGCCCGGGTTGTGCGTCCTGACCCAATAACAGGCCAAGCACATCGGCGGTTTGAGTCACGTTCAGCAGCAGGATGTCCACCCCGCAGGCCAATGATTGGGGCGTGGCGTGTGCGGTGGCGCCCTGTGTTGTAAAGGGCGTCAGTTGTTCAGGCCGTCTGGCCCACAGATGCAGTGGGTACCCTGCGTTAATCAGCCGCTGGGCCATCTGTCCACCCATGGTTCCGATGCCGATCAAGCCGATGATTGGCGCATTTGAGGCGGGTTGGCGTGGTGTGGGGGTATGTATTGCGTGGAGAGTCATCCCAAAGCCTGTACGGTATGTCCAACAGGCCTTGAGTGTACAAGAATGGTTCAGTGGTGTGCGGTGTCGCTGGCAGGCAAGGGAGTGATTTCACAGGGTTTGCAACGCATCACGGTGCCGTCCTCCAGCTCAACGACCAGCGGATAGAGCGCGCCCACCCACATGCCAAAGCCAGCGATGTTATAGCCCACCACCTTGCCAAAAGATCGATCCACCAACACACGGGTGCCCACTCGGATTTGTTTGTTGATCCAATGGGTGGGGTGCGAACGGTGTTCTTGATGTGCGTGACCTGCGGCGCCGATGGCACCTGATGTATGTGTCTTTGAGTAAGCCAATGACAATGCCATGATGTCCTCCCGATGCGTGGCGTGTCCATGACTACTTTTTACGGCATGCAAGGGGAAGATCATGTCCCGAGAAGGGGTGAAAATAGGGTGTATTTAACTGGCTTTAAGAAGTAGTACGTTAAGGGGTCAAGCCTCACCCGACGATTCAATGAGGCTGAGAACCGCATGGAATATAGGGTCTGACGGATCGGCGATGGCATCACACACGTCCAGGTGATGACGGTCGCTGATCAGGGTGTTGCGGGCGCCGTAGGCTTGCCAGCACTGGCCAAGCAGACTGGTTTGGCGTTGAAATTCGGAAGATTCAAGTTCGCCGGCGGCCAGCAGCATCGGGATCGGGTTTTGCGGGAGCATAAAGGCGGGGCTTAAATCCCGGGCGCGCTCGATACTCAGCTGTAAATCTTTCTGGATAAAAGGAGCCGCCACCAGCGGTGTTAGGTCATAGATGCCGGAGATACCCACCATACCTTTGATGAGGTTGACGGGTAGATCCTCGTCCCAGGTCACCCAATCCGCGGCCACACACATGGCGGCTAGGTGCGCCCCGGCTGAATGGCCGGCGATCACAAAGCGGTTGCGGTTGATGCGCAGCGGTTCGG
>DAITMV010000199.1:0-5381 GCA_036834985.1 Burkholderiaceae bacterium
GTCAAGCCCACAGCCTTGCCGCCATATTCGTTGATCATCATGACGATGTCTTGCTGCACTTGACCACCCAATACCCACTCGACCACTTCCATGGTGTCCTCGTCGGTGATGCGCATGCCTTGGATAAAATTGCCGGCTTTACCCAGCCGTTTGAGGGCCTCATCGATTTGCGGACCGCCACCGTGAACCACAATGGGGTTCAAACCCACCAGTTTGAGCAACACCACATCATGTGCAAAACCGCGCTGCAAACGCTCCTCGGTCATGGCGTTGCCGCCGTATTTCACAACGATGGTTTTGCCGTGAAAACGGCGAATGTATGGCAAGGCCTCGGCCAGTACGGCAGCTTTGAGGTTGGGCGAAGAGAGGGTATCGGTCGAGTCGGTCATAAGCGCTGGCAGTCTGGATCGTTGTATAAGCAGGTGTTAGTGATGCATGTGACTGTGGTCCATCCCGGACGCGGGAGCAGCCCCCATGGCACGTACATCAGCCATTACCTCGGAAGTGCTTATTTTACCGTCTGGCGCCTGGACTTTGAGCGTCAGGGGCACCTTATCGCCCGCTTTGAGCGGCTTTTTTTTCAGATCCATCAACATGATGTGATAACTGCCCGGTTTGAGCTCGACGGCTTGCCCGGCAGGTAACTCAAGCGCTGGCATGGCCCGCATGCTCATGGTGTCGCCATTCATTGTCATCTCGTGTACTTCGGCCACTCCAGCCACGGGGGTTTGTACACCGACCAGTTTGGCAGGCGTCGCGCTTTTGATGGTCATGAACACACCCGTAGCGCCCTGGGCAGGCAGGGTGGCCCGAGCCCATGCATCAGATACTGCGATTTGCGCGTGTGCCGACGCCATGCACAACAACCCCAGGCCCAGTGCGGTGCCAAGACGGGCCATCAGGGCCAGTGGGCGAGTCGACAACACGGCAGACTGACCGGACAGGGGACGACCATTGGATAATCTCATGACGCTTCCTGAAAAATAAGTAATAGCCATTACAGCACAAAACGCGCCAAATCCTCGGATTCAGACAACTCGCCCAGTTTATGGTTAACAAACGCTGCGGTGACCTCAACCACCTGGGACTGCCCTGCGGCGCTAAATGCCACGTCCTCAAGCAAACGCTCCATCACAGTGTACAGACGACGGGCGCCAATGTTTTCCATTTTTTCGTTCACCGAAAACGCGATTTCCGCCAAACGGCGAATGCCATCGTCCGCGAATTTCAGCTCAACACCGTCGGTGCCAAGCAGCGCTTCGTATTGGCGGGTCAGACACGCGTCGGTGCTGGTGAGAATGCGTACAAAATCCTCGACGGCCAGCGATTCAAGCTCCACGCGAATCGGGAAGCGACCCTGTAATTCAGGGATCAAATCCGAGGGCTTGGACAAATGGAACGCGCCGCTGGCGATAAACAACACATGATCGGTTTTGACCATGCCGTACTTGGTGTTGACAGTGGTCCCTTCGACCAGCGGCAGCAAATCGCGCTGCACGCCCTGACGGGATACGTCAGCGCCCTGCCCGCTGCCTCGGGAGGCGATTTTGTCGATTTCGTCCAGAAATACAATGCCGTTTTGTTCAACATGGGCAATGGCCTGGCTGCGCACTTCTTCTTCGTTGACACGGCGGGCAGCCTCTTCATCGGTGAGCACCTTAAGCGCCTCTTTGACCGACAATTTTCGGGTTTTTTTGCGACTGGCGGACATGTTCTGAACCATCGACTGCAGTTGGGAGGTCAGATCTTCCATGCCTGGAGGACCCATGATATCCAGCTGAGCCGGGGTGGTGGCCACCTCAATCTCGATGTCCTTGTCATCCAACTGGCCTGAGCGCAGCTTGTCGCGGAACTTGGCGCGCGTGGCGTTATCGTTCTCGGCTGTGGAGCTGTCGGCGGTAAAGCCGAAGTCACGCGCCGGCGGCAAGAGCACATCCAACACGCGGTTTTCCGCAGATTCTTTGGCGGCATCAATCACCGAGGCCTGCAATTGCGAGCGTAACTGCTTGATCGCTATTTCGACGAGGTCGCGGATGATGGTGTCAACGTCACGGCCGACATAACCGACTTCGGTGAACTTGGTCGCCTCGATTTTAATGAATGGCGCATTGGCCAGGCGGGCCAGTCGTCGGGCGATCTCAGTCTTGCCGACGCCCGTGGGGCCAATCATCAAGATGTTTTTGGGCGTGATTTCGTGACGAAGCGGTTCGGCCACGTTTTGGCGGCGCCAGCGATTGCGTAATGCGACCGCAACGGCTCGTTTGGCCTTGTGCTGACCCACGATGTGTTTATCGAGCTCAGTGACAATCTGTCCGGGGGATAAGTCGCTCACGGCGTATTCCTTGCTATCAGTGAGCCCAACGGGTTTACTCGCCGTTGAGCACTTCAATGGTGTGGTGATGGTTGGTATAAATGCAAATGTCGCCGGCGATGGTCAGCGATTTGGCGACGATCTCCTCGGGGGACAGGTCTGTATTTTGCAGCAGCGCAATAGCAGCTGATTGTGCGTAGGAACCACCGCTGCCAATCGCCACCAGACCATGCTCGGGTTCCAACACATCGCCATTGCCGGTAATAATCAGGGAGTGATCGGCATCGGCGACGGCCAACATGGCCTCCAGGCGGCGCAAGGCGCGGTCTGAACGCCAGTCTTTGGCCAATTCGACCGCTGCGCGCAACAGATTGCCCTGGTGCTTGTCCAGCTTGGATTCAAAGCGTTCAAACAAGGTAAATGCGTCTGCAGTACCACCTGCAAAACCAGCGAGAATTTTGTTCTGATACAGGCGGCGTACCTTGCGCGCGGTCCCTTTGATGACAATATTGCCTAAAGTGACCTGTCCATCTCCTCCAATGGCGACGTGACGTCCGCGCCGGACAGAGACAATGGTAGTTCCGTGATATTGCTCCATGGATAGTGTGTCCTTTCTGACCCCGTACATGGGGATGAAACTCAAGGTTGCAAGACCAGGGGCTCCAAAGACAGCAGGCTCTGGATTTTTTGTGCAGCGGCCTGAGCCTGCATGCGGTCCCCATAAGGCCCCGCGAGCACTTTAAACAAGGACTTAAACGGTTTGACCACCAATTGAGTGGTTTGCATGCCCGGTTCACTGCCGATGCGGCGCACCATGGTATCGGCATTGTCGCGCTGTCCAAAGGCGCCAAGCTGGAGATAAAAACCCTTACCGGCATCGGTTGCGACTGTGGTTTGGGCTTGTTCGGGCAGGGTCACCGGGTTGATATCCACCACGGTTGAGGCTGCAAATGCGCTGATAGGGTCAGTTGTTGGATAAGAGGTAGCAACGGGTGCGCTATCGGCGGGCACCTGTGGTGTCGAGCCAGCGCTTGGGACAGGAACAGAGGCTGCCGCCAACGGCGCCAGTACGAGGTTGCTGCCGGGTTTGTAGGCCGCGATCAGCTCAGGGGTGAATTTTTCGACTTCCAGCTCGCTGCTGCCGTTGTTGACATAGCCCAGCTTGTAAGCGGCCGCATAGGACAGGTCAATTAACCGGCCATGCAGGAACGGCCCCCGGTCGTTGACCCGTACCACCACGGATTTGCCATTTTTGACGTTTGTCACCCTCACATAGCTGGGGATAGGTAAGGTAGGGTGGGCGGCGGTCATGCCAAACATGTTGTAGATTTCGCCGCTGGAGGTTTTTTGTCCGTGAAACTTGCGGCCATACCAGCTACCCACTCCACGTTGCCGGTAAGGTGTTGATAAATCCGTCTGAGGCACGTAATCCACCCCAAAGACGTTGTAGGGCTTGTTGGCGCCCCGGCTCAGTGGCTCAGCCACCGGAATGGCATCGGGTACGGCATCCAGGTTGGCCGGCGCATCCGCGGCCGGGCCATCGTCCATGTAAAAACCGCCGTTTTTGGATGTAGCCCCCGGCTGGTTATTTTTTGAGCTGGCACTGACAGGCGGTTTGCTGCCACCAGCACCACGCCCCAAGCCAATCGAACTGCAGCCGCTCACGCCCAAAAGCCCTGGCAAACCCACACACAGCAGGAGGGCCAGGAGCCGGCGAGGCATGATCGACCCCAGCGTCATCAGGACTTCTTAGGGGATTTGGCTTTACGTGTTTTGTCGATCAGGAAATCAACCACTTGCAGGGCACCGGCATGAGTACCGCCAGCGATGCTCGCAGAGGTCGTAAATTGCCCGTCGACGGCCAGCATGGGGACTGAGTCGATTTTATATGCATTGGCCAGGCTCTTGGCTTGGTTCACTTTTGACTGCACCGAGAAAGACTGGAACACGTCATAGAATTTTTTCTTGTCAATGCCCTGCTTTTCGGCCCATACAGCAAACTGGTCAGCTTTTCGCATGCGATTGCCGTTGACGTGAATTTCCTGAAATACTTTGACATGCAAATCGTTTAGGCGGCCCAGCGCTTCGAGCGTGTAGAACAATCGCTGCTGATCGGTAAAGTCATCACGAAACGCGACGGGTACCCGCTTGAGCATCACATCTTTGGGCAAGCGCTTTTCCCAGGCGTCCAGGGTGGGTTCAAACTCATTGCAGTGGGGGCATTCATACCAGAAAAACTCCAGCACCTCGATTTTGCCACTGCCGTCGGTAGGCTGGGCCTGCCCCAAAGTACGAAACTGGCTTGCAGCCGGCTCGGCCAGGGCCAAGGAAGGACGGCCCAAGGTGCCCAGAACCAACAGACTGGCCAGGGCAACACTGGATTGCAAAAATTGGCGGCGTGCGGACATAAAACAACCCTCTTTCACTGAAATTTATTGATTGGGTGCAGTCGGTTTGACCAGGCGAGCTTCAAATCCGTTCTCGGTTAGTCGCGCCCGGGCGCGATACGCCTCCTCTGCACTACTAAACGGCCCAACCCGAACGCGGTTGACCTGCTTGCCATCAACCTCGGCCTGCGCAATATTGGCCTCGATACCCGCCAAGGCAAGTCGAGCGCGAAGCTGGTCGGCTTCATCACCGTTTTTAAAACTGCCCGTCTGCAAATAATAGGCGGTTGGCGGGTTGGCTGCAGAGGGTTGGCTGGGTTGCACGGGGACCGCGGCTGGCGCAGCGATCGGTGCGTTGGGTGTCACTGCCGGTGCGGGCGCTGTGTCATCGTGACCGATACGACCTTCACGTACATCTTTGCCATAGAGGGATTTGTTCGGGTCTGGCTTGTCCTGCCCAATGTCTAGTGGTTTATCCGAGGCCCTATCATTCCTGGTTTTGCTGGTAAAGGGCATCGGGGCATTGGTCACGTACAGCGCGACACCCAAGGCCACCAGCAAACCGGCCAGAAGACCGGCAACAAAGCCGGCACCTGAGCCACCTCGCTGACCGCGCGCCTGTGTTGATTGAGATGTTGAAGATTGAGCCGGCTTGGCCAGCTGTTTTGATGCAGTTTTATTAG
>DAITMV010000200.1:0-5376 GCA_036834985.1 Burkholderiaceae bacterium
GTTTTTATAGAGCGGAAAGCCGCCAGGGTCTGCGGATAATCCCAGCGGTGAGCGTTTGGGGCCTTGTGTGCCATCGGCTTCACGCAGCACCAGGTCTGAGCAGGGGAGGGAGCTGAACTGCACGCCGAACAGCGGGCCGGAGGGTTGGTCTTTTTCCTGCGGATAAAAATTTTCCTGAACAATCAGACTGGCTGTCCGGGTGCTGAAGGCATTGCCCGACGAAGACAAATAGGCGCCTGTGATCGCTTTGGCGATGGCAGCAAAGGGCGCTGCGCCTGTAATGACGGCACCGTCCAATCCGCCGACCGCACCTTTGTCACCGTCGATGGACACATCAGCGGGGGCGCCTGTCATCTGGTAGAGCGCGAGCACGTTGCCTACCCGATCCACAATCGCGATGGTTGCAGGTTTGCCCAATTCGGTCGCTTTTTGAATGGCCCGTCCCAAGAGCAGGTTGACGTCCGTCACCGACAAGGACTGGTTGGAGGCGGTGACGGCGCTGGCTCTGACCATGGGGCTGTCGCCCCCCAAGGGCGATGCACTGCCGGCGCTACCACTGCCGCCGCCACAACCGATCACGATGGCCGATACGGCTGCTGCCAAGGCAGATACTTTGACAAGATGAGTAAGGAACGTTTGGCTGTTATGTGACTGTCGCGTCATGAATTTATCGTTTTGAAATAATTGAAGAGGATTGATGTGGCCCCGACGGTTGCTGCTGATCTTTGTTTTTATTCTGGTGGGCGTCCATATGGAAGCCATGGCACATGCCACAGTCGGACGTAATCTTGCCCACTACAGGCGAGGACCCCACGTGACAGTCACGGCAGGTCTCGATCGAAGGCATCAATACGTCGTTGGCGGTTTTTGAGAGCTTGGCGTTGTGGCAATCCGAGCATGACTCGTTTTGATGGGCCTTGTGGGCAAACCGGGCCTTGGGCATCCACGCGTGCGGGTCACGGATGGGGGCGATCGCGTACTGGGGTAAATCACGTCCGGAGGTACCGGCGCGGCCCGGCCCCGCGACGCGGCTCACGTAGTGGCAGACGTTGCAGGATGTTTTTTCGAACAATTCTCGCGCGGCAAACGCTGCGCCACCGGCACCGCTGCCACCCGTGCGCATCACCGGGCTGCGAGATTCAGAGATGGTTGCGGATTCAACCCCCGGACGCTGGCGCAACTGGGACTCAATGGATACGGGAGCCGGTGCACCGGAGCGATTGCCCATGAAGCTGTAGACCTCACGCAGGGTGTTGAGCACATCCTCAACCGACCCATGGGGAACTTGCCGGTTGGACAGTCCGGGTTCAAACCGCAGCTCGTGGCAGGACTGGCAGTGATCCTTCATCGTAACGTTTTTAAAGCTCACGCCCGTGGAGTCGGGCTGATGACAATCTGCGCATTCCATCACGACTTTACCTTTGGGGCCCTTGATGCCCTTGTTGGCCAAGTGAATGTCGTGCGGGAATTTGAGATTGGTTTTTTCGACGACGGACTGACCGGCATCCAGACGGATGCGACGCAGCTCGGTGGATTTGACGCCCGTCGCAATCTGTACCTTAAATTCCGGGTGTTTATCTGCAAAATCCTGAACGTTTTTAAGTTCCGTTTTAGGCGCTGCTTTTTTGATGTCTTGATGGCAGGCGGCACAGCCTGAAGCGGTGTAGTGGATGTTTTGGTCCTTGAGGGCCAGTTCACCTTTGTGGTCGCGGTGGCAGGTGGCGCAGCGGGCTTGGTCCAGCGCTGCCACGCTGATCAGCTTTTTATCCACATGGTCGCCGGCGTTCTCATGGCACACCAGACAGTCTTTGTCCTTGACGGTTGCAAAGGCTTCGGAGTGGCAAACTTTGCAGTCATTGGCCCAGGGGGCATGTGCTGAGGCCAGTTTGCCCGGGTTCCAGTGCTTATCCAATTCAAAGGGAGTGGCGGGCGCGCGTTCGGCCGCCATTTTCTGGATACTTTTTTGAGTGTGGTGGCTATCCAGTACGACCGTGGCTTTTTCGTGCAAACCAACCGTCGCAAAAAAGGATTTGGTTTGGGCCGGGTAGAGCGAGGCCAGGACGGGGATGGCCAGGAAAACAATCAAGGTCGGAAGAAAAAACACCCATGACAACAACCGCCGGCCGACCAGCGGTTTTTTGAGGCGTTCTATTTCAAGCAGTAAGGGATCTTGCGGTGCCTTTTGTGCCATGGATCACCAATAGAAAAAGACAGAGACGATATGCGCTGTCAGCGCGGCCAACAGGCCAAATGACAGGGGTACGTGAAACAGCAGCCAGATTTCAACCCAGGTTTTGAGGCGAATGTAGTCTCGAACACGTTTGAGCAACTGCAGGCGCTTGAGCACCAGGGTGTAAAACGCCTGCTGCTCGAGGCTCAGATTGCCGGTGTGTCCCATCTGTAGCGCCAACTGCCGGGTTGCACAGGCCTTGTTTTTGCCTGTGAGCTTTTGGAATGAGTTGTTAAAGATGGCACCGTCGGCCACGGTTTGGGCGTAGTTGACGTAGGGTCCTTCCAGTTGGGCCGCCGTATTTTTTAATTGTTTGTCCAGATCGCGCAGGGCTTTGCCAAATTCTTCAATGGTTTGGCCATGCAGGGCCTTGCCCATCAGCGTGGGGTTACGGACATAGATAATTACACCCCAGATGCCGCTTGCAATAACAATCATCATGAGTGTGTAGGCCAGCGTGTGGACGTTCCAACCAAATTCAAAGCCCGTGTGCAGGGTGGCAATCACAATTAGGCTCAAACCGAGGTAAATGTGAGCCGACAGCCAGCCGCGGACTGTCCCTAGGTTGGACGAGTAGGCTCGCTTGCGGATGCCAAAGAGCATTAACCAGACAATCAGCAAGGCACCAATGGTCCCTAGCGTGTATCCTAACCACGTTCCGCCATTCGGTTTGATGGCGGGTTCGTCAATGATGTAACCGGCAATGCCAATCAACAGCAGACACAGTGCCCATTTAAAATACCGTGCCCGCTCATAAGAAAATACGATGTATTGAGACATAAATCAGAGGCCCGCGTCGAATATGTTTAGCCGGTGCTAGATGTATTTTGTAGCATCATAAAGTATCTTGGGTCGGTGTTAATATGCGATCGCAACATTTAGGGAACTTTTTAGCGTTATGACTGTATTGTTTGTCTTCTCTGTACTTGGCATTGTATTGATTTGTACCTTTGTCATGTATCGGATGTGGGGGGGCTCGGCTTTCGCCCATCATATGGGTAATCAGTTACTTATTGATGTAGCGCCAACATCCGTCATGGATGACAAGGACCTGTCCGTTCTTTTGACCAAGCGGGAGGAGATCGAAAACGATCCCCATTTGAGCGAAGAGCACAAGGTTCAACTCAGACAAGAATGGGCTCAACAGGCCGAGTTGGTTGTGACGCGCAATCGCAACACGCAGCAGTCTGCGCCGCAGCCTAGCCTGAACGCCGCAAGCCAGGCTCAATTGCCTTGGAAAAAGCTCAGCCTGATGGCCGTGACGCTGGCCACCTTGACGTATGTGTTTGTCGGGCGTTGGGGGCCGGACGCGTTGCGTTTTCACTCGGCACCAACGGATCGTCCAGCCATTCCCGGTACTGCCAAAGAGATAGTCGATCCGAACAATCCGCATCCCGGCTCTGATGAAACCATGGCCAATCGGGTCAAGGCACTGGAAGAACGTTTACGTAAAGAGCCGAATGATCTGGAAGGCTGGGTGCTGTTGGCCCGCTCCAAATCGGCTCAGCGTGAGTTTAAAGACAGTGCTGCAGCGCTGGAACAGGCGCTGCGGATTTTGCCAGGCCATCCTGATCTGTTGACTGACCTGGCCGATATGCTGGCGATGTCCGCCAATAAATCGCTGGCAGGGCGTCCGATCTCGCTGGTCAAACAAGCCCTGGCTGAAGACCCCCGCCACGAGAAGGCGTTGGCGCTGGCTGCGACTGAGGCGATGGATCGCGGCGATCAAAAAGAAGCAGATATGTATTGGGCGCGTTTAAAAGCCGTTCAGGCTGAAGCGGCAGTCAACCCCGGTCCAGCCGGCACGGGTGATGCACGTGTCGCTACGCCCCCGTCTGTCCCTGCAACTGCGCCAGCCGGTGAGTTCAAGCCGGTTCTGGGAGGGCAACTGCGATTGGGGGCCAACCTCAAAGGCAAGCCGGTGCCACCCACAGCGATCATTTATATCGTAGCGCGGGTTCCCAATGGCCCGCCGATGCCCGTGGCGGTCTCCAGATTGCCTGCTTCAGCGATCCAGGGGGGCGTACTGCCGTTTGTGCTGGACGACTCCATGCGCATGGGCCCCCAGGCGCCTGTGTTGTCTTCATTGCCCAGTGTCAATCTGGAGGCGCGTATTTCCTTGAGCGGGCAGGCCAATCGTGCGCCAGGGGATTTTCTGGCCAGGCCAGTAACTGTCAAGCCGGGTCAATTGAACCTAACGGTCGAGTTCGACACCGTGGTGCAGTAAGTGCCTTTGATTGCGTTAGACAACTATCGCCTGACGCGTGGGCGGCGATTGCTGGCCACGCACCTTGATTGCCATCTTGGGTCAGGGCACTGGCTGGAGCTGGTCGGGCCCAATGGGTCTGGTAAGTCCAGCTTGTTGCGTGCTTTGATTAGTGAGCCCCGCGATGCATCGTTGACCGTTCAAGGGCGTATGGGTCTGTATGCACCGCCGTTTGGCTTGCGGGACGAATGGCGGGTGGATGAGCAACTGGCCCATAGTTCGCCAGCCGCCTTTGCGCTAGGCTCCGAGGCCTGTCAGGACCTGCTGGAGCGAGTGGGGCTGGGGGATCTGTTTGATGAGCATGTCGGCCGCCTGTCTCAAGGGCAGCGTGCACGGCTGGGCATGGCCCAATTGCTGGCCAGCCAGTCCGACATCTGGTTGATGGATGAACCGCTCAATACGCTGGATACCGAGGCCATGCAAATGGTGGCGGGTCTCATCAGGGAGCAGTGCGCCCAAGGCGGCATCGCCGTGGTGGCTACCCACCGCCCTTTGACAGAGATACTCCCGTCGCTGGCCGATACGATGGCCGGGCAATTGCAGTTGTCGGGACGGGCGGGGCTGACGCATGACTCGTCGATGGCCAACTCGTCGGGGGAGATGTCTGTCCGCGCAGTTGTCACGGCCCCCAGTGATAATGACCGCTGGGCAGACACTTTGCGCTGGGTGATACGCAGGGAATTTACCCTCCAGAAAGCCTCGCCCAAACATATCGTCTGGCCGGTGGTGTTTCATGCCCTGGTCATGAGCCTGTTTCCGTTTGTGCTGGGGGCAGACTCCGGTTTGCTCACGCAGGTGGCTGCCGGCCTGATCTGGATCAGTGCCTTGCTGTCCATGGTACTGGGCGCCAACGACTTGTTTGAGTCTGATTTTGCAACAG
>DAITMV010000201.1:0-5358 GCA_036834985.1 Burkholderiaceae bacterium
TGCGCAATCAATTTGAGCGGAGCAATGACCCGATTTCTGATCAGCAGCAACAGGCCAAACAAACCGAGTGCAAATGCGCCAATAACCACCTGCAAAGCCCGTTGTCGGATATCAGAAAAACGCTCATTCTCCTCGGAGGTGATTCGCGCAATCTCGTATCCCACCTCGGCCACTTGCTGGGCCTCGGAGATCAGTCGATCGGTCAATATCTCGCTACGTCGAAGGCTTAGCGCGCGGTCTGAGGCCTGGGCTGATTGCAATAGGCTGTTGAACAGATCCGACAAGTCGGTCGATTTGGAGCGAATCAGATTTACATTTTGATCGTCAGGCCGTGTTTTAAGCAGCTTTTCGATGCTTTGTGTCATCTCATTAAATGTGAACCACCACTGTTTGACATTGGTTGGCCCCGGGTAAGCGGACACACTGTAGGTGATTGCCAGCACGCGGGCTGACTGGCGGGCCATATACTGAGCGTTCTGATTCTGGTGCAGCGCGGCTGTTTTGAGGGAATCTACATACGCAATGAGCAGCACAGAGCTGGTCAATAGCATCACCGCTGCGATGAACGCTATTTTAATTCCCTGACTGAATCTTAATTGCATCTTCATTAATCGGTGAAATCCACAAGTCTGGTATCAACGCACCTACAACAGATCGCCTCATGATACCGATTAAATCAAGACATGTATGCGCATTGATGGAACGACTTGCGACTGATAGGAAGATTTTCGCGGCGCCGGGCAGATTGACCGATGCCTGGGATTAACCGTTAATGACGCCGTGTGTACCACTTAAACCGGAGATTAATGGGCAGCCACGGCTGGTCACATCGCCATGCAAAAGAATGGGCAATCCGTTAGGCAAGAGGGTGGTGCTATTACTTGCGATGGCGTGGCAACTATATCGACAGCCCATGGCAGCGCCGTGATACGACATTAAACGGCCCCGGCTCACGCACATGGGATGCCCCTGAATAACCACGCCGCCACAGGCGGCTTTGTCGCCTTGGCGAATGCAACCGATAATACTCATCCAAGCACCCAATACCCCTAAACCCTTTATCGTAGAAAAGCCGGGGGGCAAAATCAAAAGAGGGTTGGTTTGTATCACCCGTTTAACGGATCTGTGCTGAGGAATATCGATCAACGGGAGCCCAATCAAAGGCCCCCGTCTCAAGATGTGAGTGGTTAGGCGGCGTTGGCCACTGTTTTGCTGATGTAGTCCAGCGCGGCATCGACCTGATCAATCAGCAACAGGCATAAATCGCCGGGTTGCAGCAGTTCAAACGCACGATCAAAGGCATTGAATTCACCTTTGATTTCGTCGACCAGACGAGCGCGCGTAGCCCCCACCAGGCCTTCACGCAACAAGGCCACCACCTCACCCTCACTGCGGCCGCGCTGGCAGGCGTCTTCATAGAGAATGACGTCATCAAACACGGATCCCAGAATGCGGGTTTGTTCGGAGATATCCTCATCGCGGCGATCACCCGCTCCGCTGATCACAACCAGTCGCCGTTTGGCGGGCATGCGCTCAATGGCGCCGACCAAGGCAATGATGGCATCGGGGTTATGGCCGTAGTCAGCGATCACCGTCGCGCCTTTGTAGTCGAACACGTTAAAACGCCCCGGGGCTGTTTGTGCGTCGTTGACAAAGGTCGCCAGCCCGGCGCGGATGGTTTCCCAGTCCAGGCCCAGGGACCAAACCGCTGCGGTCGCTGCCATCACGTTTTCGATCTGGAAGGTGATGGTGCCGTTGCGTGTCAGCGGTACGTCTGACAGCTCAATGCGGGTTTCGCTGAACCCTTCCACCGCCACCACGGCATTGCCATCGAGATACACGACTTTACGACCGGCGCCGCGTTCCTTCTGAATGATGTCGCAGGCCTTATCGGCAGAAAAGAAAATAACGCCGCCCGGACAATGGTCCGCCATGGCCACCGTTTGCGGATCCATCGCATTGAGGACTGCATTGCCAGTGGGCGACACATTCTCAACAATGACGCGTTTGACCTTGGCCAGCTCTTCCACGGTGTTGATATGGTTGATGCCCAGGTGATCACCGATCCCGATATTGGTTACCACCGCCACGTCGCAGCGATCAAAACCCAAACCTTCACGCAAAATACCGCCACGCGCGGTTTCCAGGACCGCAGCATCCACATAGGGATGCAACAAGACGCTGCGTGCGCTGCGAGGACCACTGCAGTCGCCAGCGTCGATACGGGCGCCCTTGATATACACACCATCGGAGTTGGTCATGCCAACCCGCAAACCGCTGCGCGAGAGGATGTGAGTGATCAAGCGAATGGTGGTGGTTTTGCCATTGGTCCCCGTGACAGCCACCACGGGGATGCGACCCGTCTGATTGTCAGGGAACATCATCGAGATGATTGCCTCACCGACAGGGCGGGCTTTGCCGTAACTGGGGGCCAGATGCATGCGCAAACCCGGTGCGGCGTTGACTTCCACAATGCCGCCCCCCTGCTCTTCCATGGATTTGGAGACACTCTCACACACCAGATCCACGCCGCAGATATCCAAACCGACCATTTGAGCAGCTGCAACGGCACGGGCGGCAAGCTCGGGGTGCACCTCGTCGGTAACGTCTGTGGCCGTACCGCCGGTGCTCAGATTGGCATTATCGCGCAGCAGTACTTTTTGGCCGAGCGCGGGGATGGACGTAGGGGCTAGGTTCTGCTTGTCCAGGGTCGCCAAGGCAATGTCGTCGATACGGATCTTGGTCAGAGGTGTGGCATGACCATCGCCACGCAGCGGGTCTTTGTTGACCTCCTCGATCAGTTGCTCGATGGTGCGATCACCATCTCCAATCACATGGGCCGGGTCGCGGCGGGCGGCGGCCACCAAGGTTTTGCCCACCACCAGCAATCGATAATCAACGCCAGGAACATAGCGCTCTACGATCACCTCAGAGCTGATATCCGATGCAACTGCAAACGCTTCCTCAATCTGAGCCTGGGTGGACAAATTCACGGCCACGCCCTTGCCCTGATTGCCATCGCGGGGTTTAACGACCACCGCACCACCAATGTCTTGAGCGGCTTTCCAGGCGGCTTGGGCATCTTCAACCACATAACCGTTGGGCACAGGCACGCCCGCTGCCTCCAGCAGCATCTTGGTCAGGTCTTTATCTTGCGCAATAGACTCGGCAATGGCACTGGTGGCGTCGGTTTCAGCGGCCAGAATGCGGCGTTGTTTGCTGCCCCATCCAAACTGGACCATGCTGCCTTCAGTCAGGCGACGATATGGAACGCCTTGTGCCAGGGCGGCATCCACGATGGATCCGGTACTGGGTCCTAAGCGGATGTCTTCGTCGAGCTCGGTCAAGGCAGCCAGCGCAGCCCGTACATCCACGGTTTGCCCCTGACGGGCCGCCTCAATGATTTTTTCAGCCAAGGCCAGAGCTTCGCGTCCCACCTGCTCCTCCGAGTACTCGGCCACCAGGACGTATACCCCCTGCTCAGACGTGGCGCTGGTTTGCCAGAAGCTAACCGGGCAACCCGCCTGCTGCTGCAGGGTGTGGGTGAGCAGGGTCAGTACATGGGCCAGCGTGTCAGGTTTGTGGGTTTGCAAGGTGTCTGCAAACGAGGGCAGCCACTGGATCAGCGTTGTACGCAGCTCGGGAATGCGATCCCAGTATTGTTCGGTTTCATCCAGTGTAACCAGGGCTTCAACAGCGGTTTTTTTACCCCAGATATTGGGGCCGCGAAGGGCGCGAATGCGCGAAACGTCCATGATGATGTCCTGTTTTTATTGATCGAAGGTCTCTAAGCCGGCACGGATGATGTCGTGCGCAACCCCCAGACCCCAGCACGCCGCAACGGCGGCCAGTACGGATTGTGTATGAACCTGCATGTTGACGTCGTCGGCACGCCCGATGGCGGCAAACCGGCCCAATACCTGCTCCTGCAGACCGGTGGCCAGCACCACATCACCGTCGCGGACAAAGACGGCGCGGTTGCCGTTGTTGCGGTGTTCGATCAGACGAGGCGCATCGGCGTTGGCCGCAAAAAAGATAACTTCACCATCACACAAATCGACCATTTTGGCGACCATCTCGTCTTCGGCGTTCAGCACGCCGACCCCGGAGGGCAAGACCACATCGATTTGGGTACGAAACACGTTGTACAGGCGTTCGGTATCATCGATCCAGTGTTCGGTGGGCAGATCAGTTTGATCAATATCAGTGATGATACCCACCTGACAGCGGTCGTATGCCAAACCTTCGTTCAGAATGTAGCGTACGTCGTTTTCGATGACCACAGCATCGGCTGCGCGATTTAACAGCGACCGGTTGGAAGCAGCCCAGTTCGCGCTGTCGCGTTTGTCCACACAGCGGCGATCAAAAAACAGGCCATCCTTGCAGGCCAGCGCCACATGGGCGCCATCGAGTTGCGTGACCCGGGCTACCATGCGCGCCACCTGGGTAATGCCATTGCTGCCACACACACCCACCACCGGAATACGGCCTGTTGCGCTGGCCGGAAACAGGTGATCCACAATGGCCTTGCCCACGGGACGCGGTTGGCCATCAGCCGGTTTCAGGTGCATCAACAGGCCAGGGCCAGCGTTAACTTCCACAATCGCTCCACGCTGGATATCCAGAGGCTTGGAAATATCCTCGGCCACCATATCCACGCCTGCGATATCCAGCCCCACAATGCGGGCAGCCAGTACCACGGTTTCCGCCGTGGCCGGGTGAACAAGATCCGTGACATCAAAGGCAACGTTTCCATTGCGTTGAACCAGCACACGCTTGCCGGCCGGTACGACCGACTCTGGCTCATAGCCCTGGCGTTTAAGCTCGAGCTTGGCGGCTGAATCAAGGCGCACGGGGTTTAATGGGCAGTCTTCGGTATAGCCACGACGTGGATCGGAGTTTAGTTGCTGATCAATCAGCTCAAGCACTGTGGCGGTGCCGTTCCCGGTGACTTCGGCGGTTTCGCCCCGCGCAGCGGCCACCAGACGGTCGCCCACCACCAGCAGACGGTGTTCGTTACCGCGAATAAAACGCTCGACGATCACACTGCTGCCCTCTTCGAGTGCCACGGTGTAGGCTGTTTCGATTTCTTTTTGATCGCTCAGGTTGATAAAGACACCTCGGCCATGGTTGGCATCGGAGGGTTTGACAACCACTGGCAAACCGATGTCTTGGGCGGCTTCCCAGGCCTCTTCAGGGCTGTTGACCACTTGCCCTTCGGGCACCGGCACACCGCACGACGAGAGTAAGGTTTTGGTCAGATCCTTGTCGCGGGAGATGGTCTCGCCGATGGCGCTGGTGGTATCCGATTCGGCCGTCCAGATGCGGCGCTGAGCGGCCCCGTAACCCAACTGGACA
>DAITMV010000202.1:0-5266 GCA_036834985.1 Burkholderiaceae bacterium
GCGCAGCTTAAGGCCGCCAATGAAGAAGATCTGGAGAACGCCCGCCGTAACGGGTTGGAACCGGCCTTGCTGGACCGCCTGACCCTCTCGGACAAAGCCATTGCCACCATGGCAGAGGGCCTGGAGCAAATTGCCGCCCTGCCCGACCCCATTGGTGAAATCAGCAATATGCGCTTGCGCCCCAGCGGTATACAGGTTGGTCAGATGCGAGTGCCGCTGGGTGTGATCGGCATCATTTACGAAGCACGCCCCAACGTGACGGTAGACGCCGCCGGCCTGTGCATCAAATCAGGTAACGCGACCATTCTGCGGGGAGGCTCCGAAGCCATTGCCTGCAATCGCGCCCTGGCCAAACTTGTGCATCTGGGTCTGGAACAGGCGGGCCTGCCTGCGGCCTGTGTACAAGTCATCGAAACCACAGACCGAGCCGCCGTGGGCGCCATGATCACCCTACCGCAGTATGTTGATGTGATCGTGCCACGCGGGGGCAAGGGCCTGATCGAACGAATTTCCCGCGACGCCCGTGTCCCGGTGATTAAACACCTGGACGGCATCTGTCACGTGTACATCGACAGTGAAGCCGACCTGGACAAGGCTATTGCAATTGCCGACAACGCCAAAACCCATCGGTATGGCACTTGCAACACGATGGAAACCCTGCTGGTGCACACGGATATTGCAGCTCGGGTATTACCTGAGCTGGCCATCATTTACCAAGGCAAAGGTGTTGAATTGCGCGGCTGTGAGGCCACACGCAAGCTCATCCCCTCCGCGACGGTGGCCACTGAAGAGGACTGGAAAACCGAGTACCTGGCGCCGATTCTCTCGATCCGCATCGTTAAGGACCTGGACGAGGCGATGGACCACATCACCACCTACAGTTCGCAACACACCGAGGCCATCATCACCGAGAATTACTCCAAAGCCATGCGATTTTTGCGCGAGGTTGACTCATCGTCCGTGATGGTCAATGCCTCAACGCGTTTTGCAGACGGTTTTGAATTCGGGCTGGGTGCAGAAATCGGTATTTCTACCGACAAGCTGCACGCGCGGGGCCCCGTCGGCTTGGATGGGCTGACGAGCTTGAAATATGTAGTCCTTGGTCACGGCGAAATTCGCCAATAAGTTTTGTACTGTTTTTTTGAAAGCGACACACCATGTTGTGGGTTAAAGCGTTTCACATTGTTTTTGTAGCGTCCTGGTTTGCGGGCCTGTTTTACCTGCCCCGCATTTTTGTGAACCTGGCCATGGAAACAGACCCCAAAGCCACCGAACGTCTGCTGGTGATGGCTCGCAAACTGTACAAGTTCATGACTCTGCTGTCCCTGCCCGCCTTTGTGCTGGGCGTGGTGCTGTGGATGTACTTTGGTATCGGGCGTGGCCCCGGTAACGGCTGGATGCACGCCAAATTGCTGGTGGTGGCGCTGGTGTTTGGTTATCACCACGGCTGCGGCCGCTTGCTGCGCACATTTGAAGCCGGAGCCAATACCAAAAGCCATGTGTTTTATCGCTGGTTTAACGAAGTCCCCGTGATCCTGATGGTTGCCGCCGTGGTGTTGGTTGTGGTCAAACCGTTTTGAAAGATCACACCCGCCCCATGAACAAGCCACCCCGCAACGCCTCTCACAAACCTTCGCACAGCACGTCGCGCACGCCCTCGCGTGGCGGGTCTTACGATAAACCGGGCGTTGGCCATAAAAAACCTGAACCCATTTGTCTGGAAGACGATATCTTCCCGGCGTTTGCCAGTTGCGCACGCGGTCTGGAAGGTTTGCTGGCCCGAGAACTCGAAGGATTGGGCTGCTACACCTGTAAAGAGGTGTTTGGTGGGGTGGAGTTTCAGGCCACTTGGCAAACGCTGATGCGGGCCAACTTGTGGACACGCTTTGCCGGCCGTATCGGCTTGCAGATTGCGCATGGTGAATGCACCGATGAGCATCGCTTCTACACCTTCGC
Source organism: Burkholderiaceae bacterium (assembly GCA_036834985.1). Taxonomy (GTDB): domain Bacteria; phylum Pseudomonadota; class Gammaproteobacteria; order Burkholderiales; family Burkholderiaceae_B; genus DAITMV01. The sequence goes on from DAITMV010000202.1 coordinate 1,957, forward strand.
CCTCAAACAGGCATGGCAGCAATGGTTTGATGTGAACCAAACCTTCCGCGTGGATTTGAACAACCTGGGCACGCAGGTACCGAGTCTGCGATTTGCGCAGTTGCGGCTCAAAGACGCCATTTGTGACTCCTTCCGCAATGCCGTGGGTGAACGCCCCTCAGTGAGCATAGACGCCCCCGATGTGCGTATCTTTGCCGGGCTGTCGGCCACTCATGCCTCGATTTACGTTGATCTGTCAGGAGAGAGCCTGTTCAAACGCGGATGGCGACACGACAAAGGCGCCGCCCCCCTCAAGGAGACACTGGCTGCCGGGGTGGTGACCCTCTCTGGCTGGACCCCTGACCGCGTACTGCTCGACCCGTTCTGCGGTAGCGGTACCATTCCGATTGAAGCGGCCTGCTGGGCGGCCAACAAAGCGCCGGGTCTGGACCGAGTGTTCGGCTTTGAAGCCCTCAAGCCGCATCAGGTGGGCCTGTGGGAACCCATCTGGACAGACGCCTCACGCCAGTTTGAAAAAGGGCTGGATGCCCTGATCTCCGGCAAAAAGCCCCTCGCGGGTATTTACGGCAGCGACATCACCCGCAAGCTGGTGGATATTGCCCGAGACAACGCGGTCGCGGCGGGCCTTGAGCCCTTGATGCAAAGCGGCCACTTAAAATTTTCCCAAGGTGATGCTCGTCACCTCAAAGCACCAGCCTCCGAAGGCCTGCTGCTGTGCAACCCACCCTATGGTGAGCGCGTACAGGCTAAGGGCAAGGCGGTTGACGAGGAGATCGACGGCGCACAGGACGAGGCCTATCTGGAGCTGTTCAAAGCCTTTGGTACGCAGCTCAAACAGAATTTCAGCGGGTGGAAGGTCTCTATCCTGTCCGGAGACCTGGAAGTTCGCAAAGCGCTGGGGCTGTCACCCAAGCGTAAAACGCCCCTGTTTAACGGCGCGATTGAATGCCGCCTGTTTGAGTTTCCGATGGCGGCAGGCGTCTACCGCCCCCGCGCGGAGAATCAGGCTACCGAGGGGGCCTTGACGGAGTCGGAGGCTTCGGCGGATCCCTCAGCGGGGTCACAGGACTCATCGGTGAGACGGCCCGCGGGCCTGTCTGCAGAAGCGTCTGAAGATTAACCGGCAAATTGGCACCGTAGGCCACGGGGCGGATGGTTTGGCGCTCGTAATCGATGCCGGACAAGTGTGCATAATCGCTCAAGTTGCGGGCGGTGCCTAAGCCGTAGCACCCTAGGTCGCTGCGCGGATCGATCAAGGCGCGCAGGCGATGCCGGGATTGTAGCTCCAGCCGCTGCCACCCAGGCTGCTCCTGCCAATGCAAGGGCCTGTTGTTTGAATCCTGGGACTTGTATTGGTGATACAGGGGCACCGAGGCCGGGTGAAATAAATCCCAGCCACGGGTGTAACTGCGCAAAGTCAATGACTGCTCTTCGCCGTAAAAGTAAAACAGAGGATCGGGCGGCACCTCCTGCAGCCATCGCCCCGGGGCGAACACAAAATGGCCACACACATGGAACGAGAGCATGGGCACCGGTGACGATACCGGCAGGCTCATATAAGTGAGAATGGGGTAGTCCCGATGAATTTGCTGCCCCTGCGTCAGCACCGAGTAATACAACCAGCCCGTGGCCGGTTGTGCCTTGACGAGCCCTTGAGCATCCACATAAAACCCGGGCAGCATTGAGCTTAAGACCACATTGGGGCTAAAACCGTAACAGTCAATGGATTTTTGAATCAGGCGCTCGTCCCAGCCCGGTTCAAACCAGGTGTGAGCGTCGATCTGCAACACCCACTCCTCGCCCATATACAGGGACGCTGCCACAGCACGGGCCCAGCCGCACCCACGGCTATGAGCCGGTTCGATGCAGATGCGCCGCACATGCCTGGCCATCCACTCGCCCTCGATTTGAACCCGTTTGTCGGGCTCAGCCTGTTCGCACACTCCCACAAAAATATGCTCGGGGTGCCGCGCCATCTTAAATAACAAGCTCAGGGTATTACCCAGCAGCGGGTCGGCGTATGACGCAATACTGACAAAAATGCGGCCTTCGGCCGCACGCATTACATTCACTGGGCCATCAGCGCTTCGATGTCATCTTCGAGATCTTTGGGACTGGTGGTGGGCGCATAGCGCTTGTAGACCGACCCATCTTTTTTAACCAGGACCTTGGTGAAATTCCCCTTGATCGATTCGGTGCCCAAAGCCCCCCGAGCCTCTGTGGTCAGAAATTTGAACAGCGGATGCGCATTGGCACCGTTGACATCGACTTTCTCGGCGATCGGGAAAGTAACCCCGTAATTCATTTCACAAAAGCTGGAGATATCATCCGATGTACCGGGTTCTTGTGAGCCAAACTGGTTACATGGAAAGCCGATCACCACCAAACCACGATCCGCATATTTTTCATGCAGGGCCTGTAAACCCTTGTACTGGGGGGTAAAGCCACATTTGCTGGCCGTGTTGACAATCAAAACCACTTTGCCGCTCAGATCGGCCAGGTTCAAGGGTTGCCCTTGCAGGGTTTTACTGGAAAATTCGTAAATTGTGCTCATATCAAACTTAAGGGAGTAGTTGTCGTCGTGGTCGGCTCAGCTTGTTGCTTGAAGCGCTGGCTCTTTAATTTGATAGCCAGCTTTAAATCATTGACTGATTCTGCAAAGCGCAAGCTATCTTCGTATCGAATCATACCCTGTTCGTACAAATCAAACAGCGACTGATCAAAGGTACGCATGCCGTGTTCAGCCCCACGTTCCATCAACTCCCTCAAACTATGTACATCCCCTTTCATCAGCCGTTTGGAGACAAGGGGTGTGTTGACCAGCAACTCGTAGGCGGCCACACGGGTCCGGCCGCCAGCCCCCAGACCACAGGCAGGCACCAGACGCTGGCACAGCACTGCCCGAAGGTTCAGGGACAAATCAATCCATACCTGCTCACGACGCTCCTCCGGAAATAGATTGACCACCCGTTCGATGGCCTGGGAACTATTGTTGGCGTGCAGCGTGGTCATGCACAGATGCCCGGTTTCAGCGAAGTTCAAGGCGTATTCCATCACGGCACGATCCCGCACCTCACCGATTACCAGCATGTCAGGCGACTGGCGAAGGGCATTTTTAAGGCCCAACTCCCAACTCAAGGTGTCAGCGCCTACCTCGCGCTGCGTAATGACGCTGCCGTGCGGAGCGTGGATAAATTCAATCGGGTCTTCCAGGCTGACGATATGGCTTCGGGTGGTGCGATTGCGCTGATCAACCAAGACAGCCAGTGTTGAGCTTTTCCCCGACCCCGAGCCACCCACCACCAGAATC
>DAITMV010000203.1:0-5265 GCA_036834985.1 Burkholderiaceae bacterium
CAAATTCAAGGCGATGGCCCGGTGCACCTGGTGGTGGCTGAATGCCACAGTGACCTAGGCATACGTGCCACCGTCAAATTGCGTGAATCCGTTCCCTGCCCCGAGGATGCCGACTTCAGCGATCTGGTCAATCAGCATGGCAAAGGCTTGTTTGCACTGATTCTGGACCCCAAAGATCGCCAACCTGGCCAGCAGCCCTACCAAGGCATCGTCTCACTGGAGGGCGACAATGTCTCTGAATGCCTAAGCCAATACATGCTGCAATCGGAGCAGTTGCAAACCCGACTGTGGCTGCAATGCAATGACGATGTGGTCGGCGGTCTGCTACTGCAGCAAATGCCCAAGGACGGCGGCACAGTGATCAGCCAGGTGGTTGATGTGGATGAGGGCTGGACGCGTCTGGGCGTCTTGGGTGAGACGATTCGCGACAAGGAGCTCACCGATACGGGCGTATCCGAGCTAGCGCACCGTTTGTTTTGGCAAGAGGCAGTCAAGGTGTTGTCGGTGCGCGAGCCGCATTTCCGCTGCACCTGCTCACGCGACAAAGTCAGTAAAATGCTCAAGACACTAGGCGAAGATGAAGTACAAGCGGCGCTGGAAGGCTCAGACCGTGTAAGCGTGCATTGTGATTACTGCAATGCCTTGTATGAGTTTGATGCGGTAGATTGCGCAGCGCTGTTTACGACCGTCGATCATGACACGCCAGGCTCAAACACCTTGCATTGAGTCAACACAAACCCGCTAGGGAGCGGGTGCCAATGGTGCCTGCTGAGGCTGCGTGGGTTTGACGATTTGTACATACACCTCGTCACCCTTGGTCATGCCCAGCTCGTAACGGGCCCGCTCCTCAACCGCCTCAACCCCGTCCTGAAGGCTTTTAACCTCACCCTCCAGTTGCTGGTTGCGCAGTTGCAGTTCGCGATTGACCCGTTGCTGGGCCGACAGCGTATGTTCCAGTTCCCACACACGAAACCAGCCGCCCTTGCCAAACCACAGTGGATACTGAAGCAGCAATAACAGCAGGAGCAAGATGAGCGTGAGGGTTCTTTTTTGCATATCTACATATTAAAGGCCCCGCTGATCGCGGGGCCAAACGACACAAGCAAATACTGTTCAGATCAACGCAGGTTATAAAACGCTGCGCGGCCTGGGTAGTACGCTACATCACCCAGATCTTCTTCGATGCGCAGCAACTGGTTGTATTTGGCCATGCGGTCTGAGCGGCTCATCGAACCGGTCTTGATTTGCATGGCGTTGGTACCAACCGCGATATCTGCGATCGTGGAGTCTTCGGTTTCACCGGAACGGTGTGACACCACGGCCGTATAACCGGCACGCTTTGCCATCTCGATGGCAGCAAAGGTTTCGGTCAGCGTACCAATCTGGTTGATCTTGATCAGAATGGAGTTACCAATGCCCTTTTCAATCCCCTCTTGCAGGATTTTGGTGTTGGTCACAAACAGATCATCGCCAACCAGCTGCACTTTTTTACCCAGACGTTCAGTCAGGTACTTCCACCCATCCCAATCGTTTTCGGCCATGCCGTCTTCGATGGAGATAATGGGGTACTTGTCGCACCAGGTTTCGAGCAGATGGGTAAAGTCCTGGGATGACAGGGTCAGGCCCTCACCTTCCAGATAGTATTTGCCATCTTTGTAGAACTCGGTACTGGCGCAATCCAGACCCAGAGCGATCTGGGTGCCTGGCTCGTATCCAGCTTTGACAATCGCCTCCAAAATAAGCTGGATGGCTGCTTCGTGGCTTGCTACTGACGGTGCAAAACCACCTTCGTCACCCACGGCGGTGGACAAGCCCTTGTCATGCAAAATCTTTTTGAGCGCGTGGAACACTTCGGCGCCGTAACGGATGGCTTCGCGGAATGATGGCGCGCCAACCGGCAAAATCATCAGCTCTTGCAAGTCCAGATTGTTGTTGGCGTGAGCGCCACCGTTGATGACGTTCATCATCGGTACCGGCAAGGACATGCCGCCCATGCCACCAAAATAGCGGTACAGTGGCAAGCCGGTCTCTTCGGCGGCTGCCTTGGCCACTGCCATGGACACGGCCAGCATGGCGTTTGCACCCAGTCGGGACTTGTTCTCGGTGCCGTCCAGATCAATCAACGTTTGATCCAAAAAGACTTGTTCATGAGAATCGAGTCCCATGATTGCCTCGGAAATTTCGGTATTGATGTTCTCAACAGCCGTCAGTACACCTTTTCCCAAATAACGGTTTTTGTCACCGTCGCGCAACTCAATTGCTTCGCGTGAGCCCGTTGACGCGCCAGACGGAACCGCTGCACGGCCCATCGCGCCACTTTCGAGCAAGACATCACATTCAACAGTAGGATTACCGCGGGAATCAATCACCTCACGGCCGATCACATCAACAATTGCGCTCATACGCCCCTCTCACAATAAAAATCAGACAATTTCAAATACCTGCGATAAGCCCGGTCCAGATGCACAAAGCCCCCGTTGACTGAGCAGCGAGGGCTTGATGTGCGCCTTATGCCGATGCCAGCTTTTTCTTTAATGCTGCCTCAATGTAGGACTTGAACAACGGGTGCCCGTCACGTGGCGTACTGGTAAATTCCGGGTGAAACTGCACTCCAACAAACCACGGATGTGCGTTTAATTCCATCATCTCAGGCAAGTTTTCCGTCGGAGTGAAGGCGGAGATTTTCAATCCTGCCGCCTCAAGCGTCGGAACATACACATTATTGACTTCGTAGCGGTGGCGATGACGCTCGGTCACTGTATTGCCATAAATGCTCTGAGCCTTGGTGCCAGGTAAAATCGGGCAAGTCTGCGCGCCTAAACGCATGGTGCCGCCCAAATCAGAATTCTCCGAACGACGTTCTACTTTACCGGTTCGGTCTTGCCATTCAGTAATCAAAGCCACTACAGGGTGCGGGGTGTCCGGATTAAATTCAGTGGAGTTGGCCGCCTCCAGATGCGCACAATGACGGGCAAATTCGATCACGGCCAATTGCATGCCCAGGCAGATTCCCAGATAGGGAACTTTGTTTTCGCGGGCATATTGAATGGATTTTATTTTGCCTTCCGTACCGCGCTTACCAAAACCACCGGGCACCAGAATGGCATCCAGCCCCTTGAGCAAATCGGTACCCTCGAGCTCTACCTGCTCAGAGTCAATATATTCAATATGTACTTTGGTGCGGGTATGCAGACCGGCGTGGCTTAAGGCCTCAATCAGTGACTTGTAAGATTCGGTCAGATCGACATACTTGCCCACCATCCCGATGTGAACTTCCTGTTCCGGATGCTCCAACGACCAGACCAGCTTATCCCACACCGCCAGATCAGCTGGTTTGACTTGGATATTGAGCTTGTCAGCGACAATTTCATCGAGCTTTTGATCCCGCAGCATGGCCGGAATCTTGTAAATCGTATCAGCATCCCATACCGAAATAACTGCCTCAAGCGGTACGTTCGAGAACATGGAGATCTTGGCGCGCTCATCGTCGGGAATTGGACGATCGGCGCGGCACAGCAAGGCGTCAGGATAAATACCGATTTCACGCAGCTTTTGGACGCTGTGCTGGGTGGGCTTGGTCTTGAGTTCACCGGCCGACGGGATAAAAGGCACCAGGGTCAAATGCATAAAACAGGCCCCCTGACGGCCCAGACGATGCGCCATCTGACGAGCCGCTTCCAAGAACGGCAGGGATTCAATGTCACCCACGGTACCGCCGATTTCAACAATCGCGACATCGGTGTGACCATCCCAGGCTGCTGCTGCACCGCGTTCAATAAAGGCCTGAATTTCGTTGGTGATGTGAGGAATCACCTGAACGGTTTTGCCCAGATATTCACCACGACGCTCTTTACGAATCACTGATTCGTAGATCTGACCGGTGGTAAAGTTGTTGGACTTGCGCATCTTGGCGGAAATAAACCGCTCATAATGGCCCAGATCAAGGTCAGTCTCGGCACCGTCTTCGGTGACAAACACTTCGCCGTGCTGAAAAGGGCTCATCGTGCCCGGATCCACGTTGATGTATGGATCGAGCTTTAGCATCGTGACCTTCAAGCCACGGCTTTCAAGAATTGCTGCGAGCGATGCGGCCGCGATGCCTTTCCCTAACGAAGACACCACGCCGCCAGTGACAAATACGTATTTGGTCATGAGTGCCAGGCGGAGCTCTTTCGAGCTTTGGTAAAACGAGATTATACCCTGCCTGACACCGTATTTTTTAACCTTAGAACAGTAAAGGACATCCGGTCTTGGAAGAAACCTCTTCCTGCGTCACTCCGTCGGCCAATTCCAGCACCTTTAAACCTTCAGGCGTGACATCCATCACGCACAAATCCGTGATGATCCGGTTGACAACACCCACACCAGTTAAGGGCAGGTTGCAGTTGGCCAAAATTTTGATGTCTTCTGACCCATCCTTCTTTTTGGCGGTGTGTTCCATCAGCACAACGACTCGCCCCACACCCGCCACCAGGTCCATCGCGCCGCCCATACCCTTGACAAGCTTGCCAGGTATCATCCAGTTGGCCAGGTCACCCTTTTCGCTGACTTGCATGGCACCCAAGATCGCCAAGCTGATGTGTCCACCACGAATCATTGCGAATGAATCGGCGCTGGAAAAAAAACTGGAGCCGGCGATGGTGGTCACGGTTTGTTTACCCGCGTTGATCAGATCAGCATCGACCTCTTCCTCCGTCGGGAACGGTCCAATCCCCAGCAAACCATTTTCTGACTGCAGCATCACATTCATGCCCTCAGGAATGTGGTTGGCTACCAGTGTGGGCAACCCAATGCCCAGATTAACGTAAAAACCGTCGCGTAATTCTTGCGCCGCGCGTGCGGCCATTTGATCTCTGGTCCAAGGCATATTGTTCTCCTTATAGCTTGGTCACGGTACGTTGTTCAATGCGCTTTTCAGGCGAGGCGTTCAGTACCACCCGCTGCACAAAAATACTGGGGGTGTGAATGTGATCAGGATCAAGCTCCCCTACCTCGACAATCTCTTCCACCTCGGCCACCGTGATTTTGCCGGCCATCGCACACATGGGGTTAAAGTTGCGTGAGGTTTTACGGTAAATCAGGTTGCCTGAGCGATCCGCTTTCCAGGCTTTGACTAAGGCCACATCCGCGGTCAAGGAACGCTCCATTACGTACTTGGCGCCATCGAACTCGCGGATCTCCTTACCCTCTGCGACAATCGTGCCCACACCGGTTTTGGTTTGTGTGGCATTCCAGAGGCGCTGATTTTTGCGTTGCGTCAGACGG
>DAITMV010000204.1:0-5245 GCA_036834985.1 Burkholderiaceae bacterium
CAACTGGCATTTACACAGGGAGCCGCCTCCGTGTTGGATTTGATTGATGCACGCCGAAGCCTGTATGCAACTGAAATTGATGCAGTCAACGCCATCGCCGATGCCGCCAAAGCGCAGGCTGCATTCGCTGCCGCTGTCAACAATCCTACCTGGCAACAACCATGAAAAAAACAGCATTCAACAAGCGGGAGAGCCGCAAACAACTCGTCTTGCTGGCCGTTTTATTGATTCTTGTAATGGGGGGGATCACCAGTTACGTGGGGTATCGCAACCATGGCGCTAGCGAGCAGGTGACGGTGACCAAAAAACCCCCGTCCAATAAGTTGCATCTCCCCAGTTCTTCATCACAGCTATCCTTTATCCGGGTCGAACCGCTGGTCGCTGTACCCTTGCCCCTGAGCGAACCACTCAACGCCAGGTTGGCCCTGGCCGAGGATTTGACAGCACGCGTGTTTGCGCCGATCGCCGGGCGGGTACTGGAGCTCAAAGCCTCCGCCGGTGATCCGGTTAAAGCAGGGCAGCCCCTGGCCATTCTGGATGCACCGGATTTTGGTCAATTTGTGACCGATGTTCAAAAAGCTGAGGTAGATGCTTCACAAAAAAATAAAGCCTTAAACCGCGCCACCCTGTTGTACGAGGGTGAAGCGATTGCAAAAAAAGATCTTGAATCGGCCGAGGCTGACTTTCGCTCCGCGCAGGCCGAATTGGTGCGTGCGCGTTTACGTCTTCAAAATTTGACGGCGGGTGGACAGCGAATCGAAGGCGAACGGATGCATCTGCGGGCCCCATTGTCGGGGGTGGTGGTGGATCGCCAGGCCAATCCAGGGACTGAGGTCCGCCCGGATGCAGCTGTTCCCTTGTTTGTCGTATCTGACTTGAAGCGCTTGTGGATTTATGTAGATTTACCGGAGCGTTTGTCCCCACGCGTCAAAGTGGGGGATGTGATTCAATTTTCAACCGATGCGTTTCCTGACCGGCAGATGTCGGCCACCGTCGATCGCATCGCAGCGGTGGTTGATCCCACAACTCGCCGCATTACCGTCAAAGCGACGGTTCAGAACACAGCACTTGAGTTAAAGCCCGACATGTTTGCACTGACGTATATCGTGGATCAGTCGGACCAACGCGTTCTGCGTATCCCCACCGGCGCTGTATTGACTCAGGGTCTCAAATCCCAGGTGTTTGTTAAAACGGGGCCTGAAGATTTTGAGCGCCGTGAAGTCGGGCTGTTGAGGCAAGACGCCCGTTATGCCTATCTAAAAGTAGATTCCAACTTAAAAGCAGGTGATCAGATCGTCGTCAAAGGGGCTCTGTTACTGGCCTCTGAAATGGCACAGGGGGAATGACGTGCTAAGTCGTATGGCGACCTTTGTTATCCGGCAGCGATTTTTTATCATTGTAATGGCCATTGCGATGGCAGTGATCGGTTTGCGCGCTGTACAGGAATTACCGGTGGAGGCCTTCCCGGACGTGCAGGATGTGCAAGTGCTGGTGATCACCCAGTACCCAGGGCAGTCCCCAGAGGAAGTGGAGCGGTCGGTCAGCATTCCGATTGAACGCGAAATGAGTGGCGTTCCTCGGGCGACTCAGGTCCGGTCTGTCTCCATCACCGGCTTGTCTGTGGTGACCTTGACCTTCTCGGATGGTACCAATGATTACTTTGCCCGCAATCAGGTGCTGGAAAAACTGCAAAACATCACCTTCCCGCAAGGGGTGCAACCGCAGCTAGGCCCCTTGGCCACGGCCGTGGGCGAAATTTACCGTTATGTCTTGGTGGCTCCGGATGATATGCCCCTGCGCGAAGTGCGTGCCGTTCAGGACTGGGTCATTCGCCCGGCGTTGCGCCGCGTGTCCGGTGTGGCTGATGTCAACAGTTTCGGAGGGGCGGTCAAGGAATACCAGGTCAAGGTGAATGTCACGTCTCTGAGTCGCTTTAACGTCAGCCTGACTGATTTGACCCAAGCGCTGAACAACTCCAACCAGACGTTTTCAGGCGGTATCACCAAGCGTGGAGATGAATCTCTGGTGATCCGCACCATTGGTTTGTTTGGCAAGCTGGAGGATATTCGATCCACCGTGATTCGCTCCGAGGCGGGTAAAACCATCACGGTGGGTGATGTGGCTGAAGTCGAGGCGGGCGACAGGCCGCTATCCGGTTTGGTGGCATACAACGACAAAGACTCTATCGTAGAGGGTATTGTCTTGATGACCAAGGGCGGAGACCCGTCCAAAGTCGTGTCTGAGTTGCTGATGCGGGTTGAGGAGTTGAACAAATCCCAATTGCCCAAAGGCATCAAGATCAAGCCGATCTATCAGCGCACCGACCTGGTTCACCACACGGTCAAGACGGTGACGGAAAACCTGATTGTTGGTGCCCTGCTGGTGATCTCCGTATTGATTATCTTTTTGCGCGAATGGAGGGCTGCGCTGGTGGTGGCGGTGATCATCCCTTTGACACTGCTATTTGCATTTACCTTGATGGATTTAAAGGGGGTACCTGCCAACTTGATTTCACTGGGTACCATCGATTTCGGGATCATCATCGACAGCGCAGTGGTGTTGGTCGAGGCCCTGATGGTGAGGTTATCGTTGCGGCATGTGGAAGGTGCAATTGATTCGGCGGTGGGTCGTCGTTTTGATGCCTTGCGATCGGTGACCACCCACCTGACCAAGCCTATTTTGTTTTCCAAAGCCATCATCATTCTGGCGTTTTTGCCGATTTTCACTTTTCAGCGGGTTGAGGGGCGTATTTTCTCCCCGGTTGCGCTCACGCTCTCATTCTCTCTAATCGGTGCGGTGATACTGACGCTCACGCTGGTGCCTGCCTTGCTCACCTTGGTGCTGGCCAAGCGGGATCTTCAGGAAAAGCACATTGCGTGGCTCGAAAATTTGCAGCACTGGTACCGTGGGGTTCTGTTTTCGGGCGTTCGAAAACCTTCGGTGCAATTCGGTGTGGCCACGCTGGTGTCCGCGGTGGCTTTTGCACTGGTGCCGATGTTGGGCAGCGAGTTTTTACCCAAGCTGGATGAAGGAAACCTCTGGCTGACGATCAGTTTGCCGCCTGCCTCCTCACTGGATCAGACCAAAGATGTGGAGCGTCGTGTTCGTGAGGTGTTGCGCTCCTATCCGGAAGTCAACATGCTGGTGACCCAGGTAGGGCGTCCGGATGATGGGACAGACCCCAAGGGCCCGAACAATTTGGAAATCCTGGCTGATTTGAAGCCCAGGGACGAATGGCGCTTTAAAAACAAGGAAGCCCTGATCGAGAGCATCTCCGGCAAGCTGCATTTGATTCCCGGTTTGCCGACCAACTTTTCGCAGGTGATTCAGGATAACGTCGAAGAGGCTTTATCCGGCGTCAAGGGTGAAATTGCAGTCAAGGTGTTTGGCCCGGATCTGGATATTTTGCAGGACAAGGCTGAGCAAATTGCCAGTATCTTGAGAACCGTGAATGGCAGTCGCGATGTCGCGGCCATTTTGCCGGGTGGTCAGCCCGAGGTGCTGGTTATTCCAGATCGCAGCAAGCTGGCACGTTTGGGGCTGACCGTCAGCGATGTAGGGGGTGCAGTTCAGACGGCGATGGCCGGCAGCACGGTTGGTACTTACTTTGAAGGTGAGCGTCGTTTTGATATCACCGTGCGTTTGGGGGCCAATTACCGCACCTCGGTGGAGGACATTGCCAACGTACCTATTCCGTTGGGTGACAAAGGGACATTTATCAGGGTCTCGGATGTGGCCAAGGTTGACGTGCGAGAAGGAGCCTCCCGCATCTCAAGGGAGCAGGGTGGGCGCAATGTGTCCGTCAAAGCCAATCTGCAAGGCCGTGACCAGGGCAGTTTTGTGGCTGAAGCCATGAAACGTGTGGAGAAGGAAGTGAGTCTGCCAACTGGTTACCGCATTGTGTGGGGCGGCCAATTCGAAAACCAGCAACGGGCGCTCAAACGGTTGGCGGTGATTGTGCCTGCTTCCCTCTTTGGCATTTTTGCGCTGTTGTTTTGGGCCTTCCGATCGGTCCGGCTGGCCAGTCTGATTCTGGTTATGCTGCCTTTTAACATCAGTGGCGGTTTTTTTGCGTTGGGCCTGGCCGACCTGCATGTGTCGATCTCTGCGGCGGTGGGCTTTATTGCAGTTGCTGGCATTTCCGTACAAAACGGGGTGATTATGGTCGAGGAGGTAGTTCGCCTGGTTGATAACGGATTGAGCCCTGTAAGAGCGGTGGTCAGAGGATCGGTGTCTCGTCTGCGTCCCATCCTGATGACTGCGCTGATGGCAGGTCTGGGCTTGTTACCCGCGGCGTTGTCAGATGCCATTGGGTCGGAAACCCAAAAGCCGTTTGCAGTCGTGATTGTGGGCGGCATTGTCACTGCCACGATATTTACCCTGACCCTGTTGCCGTTGCTGACCGTATGGGGTTTACGTAACAAGCGCTGAACCATCGGATGAAGTAATCCACGCTAAACTATCGGGGTTGACCATAGCTTTGATCTTTTAAAAAGGTATAGCCCCGATGAGTTCAGTGTCCGTGATCCCCACCACCGATATGTGTGATGCCCATGAAGATGCCATCGCACAAGGCACCTTGCGTGTCGTTCAGCCGGGCTACATAGCCTTGGGCCGCCGTGCCGCCTTTGCCGGTCTGGCCCATACCCTTAGGGTGTTTGAAGATAACTCCCTGGTTCGCTCTGCGCTGGAAACCGAGGGGCAGGGCCGTGTGCTGGTGGTCGACGGTGGAGGCAGCATGCGCTGCGCCTTGGTAGGCGGTAACCTGGGCATGCTGGCGCAAAAAAATGGCTGGGTCGGGATTGTGGTCTATGGATGCGTCCGCGATTCAGATGAACTGGATGCCTGCGATGTGGGTATTCGTGCCTTGGGTACACATCCGATGAAAAGCCAAAAACGAGGGGCCGGACAAACCGGCGTCGACGTCTATCTGGGGTCAGTGAAAGTCTCTGAGGGTCACTGGGTGTATGCGGACCGCGATGGCATTCTGATCAGCGATACGCCGCGCCAGGCATAAGCGGCTGTCGACGGGGCGACTCATGTCATCTTGTAGACCCACACCGGTTTGCGTTGTGGGAACTGAAGTACGGCATGTGGTGTTAATGCAGCTGCTTCAAACTCCAGACTGACCAGATAAGCCCCGGCCTTGAGCTCTTTGCGGGCTTTTTCGACGGCACGCGCCATGCTCTCGGGTCGCTGGAACAAATACACCATCTGGTAGCCACTCCAATCCGCTGTCCAAATA
>DAITMV010000205.1:0-5218 GCA_036834985.1 Burkholderiaceae bacterium
ACCCACCACATCGAAGTCGGACTGGGTGTGCAGGAGGTTTTTTCCGGCTTTGTATCACCTGGGCGTGCCGGGGCCGCGAGCTTTCCGAGTCGTCGACCCGTGCTTCGGCTGGACCGTATTTACCAGCGTGGCTTTACTGTCAACAACGCACAAGTGTTGAGCGGGCCTGAATGGCATGGCCTGTCTGATCACGCGCCCCTGCTGGTGGATCTGGATTTCAAAAGTGCGTAGTCCATGACCCCGGTGGCTGTTGAACAACTGATGCTGATCACTCCGCCTGTGCGGGAGGGTAATGCGGTTCGTTTGCTTAATTCAGGCCAGGCGTTTTTTCCGGAGCTATTCAGTCTGATTGAACAAGCCCGTGAGGACATTCGGATCGAAACCTATATCCTGGCCGATGACGCGATCGGTCAACAGCTAGAGGCTGCGTTGTTGCGGGCAGTCCAGCGTGGGGTGTCGGTGCAGATGGTGGTTGACGGTTTTGGCTCTGCTCCGGTGGTGGCTTCTCTGGTCCCTCGCCTGCAGGGTATTGGCGTGCAGGTTCGTGTGTTTCGTCCTGAGCCTCAACGGATCAAACCCAGCCCCCGACGTTTGCGGCGTTTGCATCGAAAAATCGTGGTGGTTGACCGCACCGTGGCCATGCTTGGTGGCATTAATCTGGTCGCTGACGATAACCATGTGGATGCAGGTGAAGACAACTGGGAACGCATGGGCATGCCCTTGGGGCCCCGGTATGATTTTGCGGTGCGGGTTGAGGGGCCGGTTGCACACGATGTCTGGCTGGCCACTGAATGGTTGTGGTGGCAAATCGGCCCAGCCGGTGAAGTCACTGACTCCTTGACGGCGACCTGGTGGCGCCAGCGCGCCAATGATTTTGGACACATTGTGCAAGAGTCCCTGGCCTTGCCGATGCCGGCCGCTGCTGGTGCGGTGCGCGCAGCGCTGGTGCTCAAGGATAATCTGCGTTTTCGACGAAGTATTGAGCGGGCCTACTTGCAGGCGATTGGTCAGTCGCATAGCGACATCTGGATCGCCAACGCCTATTTTTTACCCAGCAGCCGCTTGCGAAAAGCATTATCGATCGCTCGTTTGCGTGGTGTAAAAGTTAACTTGCTCTTGCAGGGGTTGGTGCAAAATCCATTGCAGCATTATGCAACCCTGGCGTTGTATGACGAATTGCTCCGTAATGGCATTTCGATTTACGAATACACTCGCAGCTTCCTGCATGCCAAGGTGGCGGTGGTGGATCAAACATGGGCGACCGTGGGGTCGTCGAATCTGGATCCGTTCAGCCTGCTGGTGGCGCGTGAAGCCAATCTATTGGTCCATGACAGCACATTTGTAGAACAGCTCCGGTCTGAATTGGTACGCGCCAGTGTGCAGGACGCCCGTCCCGTGACGTGGGCCTCGGTCAAAAACCGAACGCTCCCCGAGCGCATGTTAAGTCGTCTCGCTCTGGTGGCGGTACGATTGGCGGTTGTGTTGACTGGGCGATTGGGCCGTTACTGAGTTGAGTGCAGCAGGTATGTCTGACGATTTAATTATTGCAAGCCCCAACGGTTTGTATTGCCCGGCGGGCGATTTTTATATTGATCCTTGGCGCAGGGTGGACAAAGCGGTCATCACGCATGCCCACGCCGATCATGCACGCACCGGGCATGGCGGCTATCTGGCGGCGGCACCTGCCGAGCATGTGTTACGGGCCCGGCTGGGGACGATCAGTTTGCAAACGTTAGCCTACGGTGAACGCATCGCGATCAATGGTGTGCACGTATCCTTGCACCCGGCCGGGCACGTCCTCGGATCGGCTCAGGTGCGGGTGGAGTATCAGGGCCAGGTCTGGGTGGCTTCCGGGGATTACAAAGTTGCTCCGGATTCAACCTGTGCCGCCTTTGAGCCGGTGCGGTGTCATACCTTCATCAGTGAATCGACGTTTGGTTTGCCGGTGTATCGCTGGGAGTCGCCGGATATTGTTTTTAAAGACATCAACACCTGGTGGGCGGACAACGCCGCCTCGCAACGGGCCAGCGTGCTGTTTTGTTATTCATTTGGCAAGGCGCAGCGGATCTTGGCGGGCATTGATGCATCCATCGGCCCGATTGTGTGTCATGGTGCCGCAGAGTCGCTCAACCGTGCCTATCGACACAGCGGCGTGGTGTTACCCGAGACCGTGATGGTGTCGGAGTTGGGGGGCAAGTCCACGGCACAGGATAAGTCAACATACCAGCGCGCGCTGGTGATTGCGCCGCCCTCTGCGCAAGGCACTCCGTGGATCAAACGGTTTGGTGATTATTCCGATGCGTTTGCATCGGGCTGGATGCAATTGCGTGGGGCCCGACGACGTCGAGCGGTGGATCGCGGATTTGTGTTATCTGATCACGCTGATTGGCCCGGCTTGATGCACGCCATACGAGGTACGGGGGCCGAACGGGTGATTGTGACGCATGGCTATGTACCGGTGATGGTGCGCTGGTTGTCCGATCACGGCTGGCAGGCCGGGTCCTTTACCACTGAGTTTGCGGGTGAAGAAGGGGCTGCGACATGAAGCGTTTTGCAGCCCTGTTTGAGGCGCTGGATCAAACCACCTCCACCCAGGCCAAAGTATCGGCCATGGTCAGCTATTTTGAATGGGCACCCGCAGAGGATGCGGCATGGGCTGTGTATTTTTTGTCGGGTGGCAAGCCTCGGCAAGTGGTGCCTACCCGTGTATTAAAGCAGCATGCGTGCCGATACGCCGGTATCGACGACTGGCTGTTTGAAGAGTGTTACCAGGCGGTTGGCGATCTTGCTGAAACTATCGCGCATCTGTTACCCGCCCCTGTGGGTCATCGTGATGAAGGGCTTGCGGACTGGGTAAAGGCGTTGCAACAGTTGCGTGGGCTGGATGACTCCACACTGGGTGACACCTTGGATGGGTATTGGGCGGGCTTGCCCACCCGAGAGCGGTTCTTGTTGATCAAATTGATGGGCGGCGGTTTTCGGGTGGGAGTCTCCCGATTGCTGGTGACGCGCGCACTGGGTTTGGTGGCGGGGCTGGATTCAAAAATCATTGCCCAACGTTTGATGGGCTATACGGATTCGCGTCGCACGGTGAGCGGGGCTGATTACCAGGCGCTGATTCAGGCGGCCGGGCCTGGCGATTCCATGCAGCAGTCCACGGCGCCCTATCCCTTCTTTTTGGCGCATGCCTTACACGAACAGGTACAAAAGCCTGATCAGCTGGGACCGTTACAAGACTGGATGGTTGAATGGAAGTATGACGGTATCCGCGCCCAGATCGTCAAACGGGCCGGGTCGGTGGCGATATGGTCGCGGGGTGAAGAGCTCATCACCGAACGATTTCCCGAGTTGGCACAGATGGCCAGCACTTGGCTTGATGGAACCGTGCTGGACGGTGAAATCCTTGTTTGGCTCAACAACGCCCCTGCAGACTTTGCCCTTCTGCAAACCCGCATTACCCGCAAACTGGTCAGCAAAAAAATACTCGAGCAGGTGCCGGTCATATTCATGGCGTATGACATGCTCGAGTCATCGGGCCGGGATATTCGATCCGGCTCACAAACACTGCGTCGTCAGGCGTTACTCGAGTGGTTGGATGCCTGGCGCCATTCACGGGCTGTGGAGCCAGAGGCGACTCGTCTACAACTTTCTCCGCTGGTCAATGCCACCGATTGGGTACAGTTAACTGAGCATCGGTCTCAAAGCCGCGCCTTGGGTGTGGAAGGTCTTATGCTTAAACGCAGCGATGCCCGCTATGGTGTGGGTCGTACCAAAGACCAGGGGCTGTGGCTTAAGTGGAAGGTAGACCCCATGTCTGTCGATTGTGTTCTGATTTACGCACAGCGTGGTCATGGACGGCGTGCCAGCCTCTACACCGATTACACCTTCGCCGTCTGGGATCGCGCGCCGGTCAGCGAGCAGCAGGCCGCAGAGGTGGTGCAGGCCATCGCCAACAAGGAGCCTGTTGAGCTAACGGCTGCACGCGGATTGCCGCGTTTGGTACCGTTTGCAAAAGCGTATTCTGGACTGAGCGATGAGGAGTTTAAGCAGGTGGATGCCGTGATAAAGAAAACAACACTGGATAAATTTGGCCCGGTGCGAAGCGTGGTGCCCAGTCTTGTCTTTGAATTGGGTTTTGAGGCCATCGCCAAATCGCCGCGCCATAAAAGCGGACTGGCGGTGCGATTCCCTCGCATGTTGCGGATACGTACCGACAAGGCGCTGCACGAGGCTGATGGGTTGCCTGCCTTGCACGCGTTGATGCACTGGCGTGGACCAGATCACATCGAGGCCAGCGCGGATGGCCAAACCGAGGCGACAGAGTGACCGCCTTGTTGACCACCCCTATGTCCGCCAGCCTGCCGAGCCTGTGGCCCGATGCAAAAGCGATTTTCACCACAGCGCCAATGATCGCTGGTGTGGATTTCAGTTCAACACCCACCCGCAAAAAGCCCATTCGTATTGCGCAGGCGCATTGTGCAAGCGGAGGTGCGGATGCCTCGGGAACGCTGCATATTCATGTGGACTCGGTGTTGTCGATTGAGGATGCCGATGCATTTTCCCGGTGGCTCGCCTCGCCTCAGCCCTGGGTGGCCGCTTTTGACATGCCCTTCGGTTTGTCTCGCCATGTGGTGGATACCTTGGGATGGCCAGGCGCCTATCGATACGATGACACCACCTGGGCTGATTGCATCCGGTTTTACGAAAGCCTGTCGCGCGATGAAATTCGACAGTGTTTTCAGGCCTGGTGCCATGCGCATCCCGCGGGGCAGAAGTTTGCCCATCGGGCCACGGATGTTCCGGCCAAATCATCACCGTCAATGAAGTGGGTCAACCCGCCCGTGGCCTTTATGTTGCATGCGGGTGCTTCAGCCTTGTTGCGCAGTGGCGTGAGTGTGCCGGGTTGCCACGCCGCAGATCCTCATCGCGTTGCACTGGAGGCCTACCCGGGCTGGCTGGCTCGCCGGTGGATTGGCGCTGCAAGTTATAAAACCGATGAGGTGTCCAAACAAAATGAGGCTCGTCAGGTACAACGTGATCGATTGTGTGATGCGTTGTTGGCTTCGCCGGTCATGGGGGTTCGCTTGACAGTTGCCGATGATGTAGCGGCGCAGATGCGTAACGACCCCAAGGGCGATTGTCTGGATGCGGTGATGTGTTGTGTGCAGGCTGCCTGGGCGTATTCACAAGCACAGCAGGATAAGTGCTGGGGTTTGCC
>DAITMV010000206.1:0-5198 GCA_036834985.1 Burkholderiaceae bacterium
AGAGCTCCGGCATTCTTTTATAGGGCGCATTCACTTGCGCATAAGGAAGCCCCGCCAGCGATGATTGCGCCCACAAGAGCGTGTATCCGTCGGCAGGTGCATTGATCACCGATTGCGCCGCAATGGCCCCATTGGCTCCAGGCTTGTTCTCCACAATCACTTGCTGCTTCCATACGGCAGTTAAATGCTGCGCCAAGACCCGGGCGGCCGCATCCGACGGCCCACCGGCTGGGGTAGTGACCACAATACGTACAAATTTCTGAGGAAACACAGCAGCGGACTCTGCCCACGCTGCGTTACTCCCCATTAGCATGGCCAATGTGCCCCATACCCAAGGTGAACGCCATCTCATACAATGCCTTGATTGGTGATTGTCATTCAGTAAATTGTATGGGGTTTGGCGACCCGAAGGAATAGTTTGCCAGCTATGATCAGTGTTAACCATTGGTTAACACCCAAGCGTTCTTGAGGAGCCTGAATGGATAAATTACGAGCCATTGAATACCTGCTGGCTGCGGTAGATGAAGGCAGCCTGACAGGCGCTGCAAGGCGACTCGAAGTCAGTACACCGGCGGTTCAGAAGCTGCTGGGCACATTAGAAAAAAACTTAGGTACCACACTGTTTGAGCGAACCAGCCGGGGCATTCAATTGACGCCGGACGGTATTGACTACGTGGACAGTTGCCGACCCCTGTTAGACGGGTTAAATGAAGCTGAGCATGCGCTCCGGCAAGCGGCCAACCGGCCCCGTGGCACCCTTGTAGTGGCAGCACATGAACAGCTGGTCCATCACTTGCTGTTGCCGTCCTTACCTGCCTTCCATGCCAGGTTTCCAGAACTTGAGTTGGACATAAGAACCATTCACCGGATTACCGATGCAGATGCCAATCAGGCAGGGATCCTGTTATTGCATGGGTGGCCCACACCTGCACCTGACTTTGTACACCGCCAATTTCCGCTGACCCGCAGCATAATCGTCGCCGCTCCCTCGTACTGGTCTGAGCATGGAGTTCCGACCCACCCGATAGATTTAGGTCGGCACAACTGCCTTGCCATTAGAAACCCGGCAGGGATTGTGATTGATTTATGGGAATTTACCCGCTGCAATGAGAGCTGCTCGGTCAAGGTGAATGGATGGATTAGCAGCAACTCACGGGAGGTTTTACTGGATTTAGCCATTCGGGGGCAAGGCGTTGCGCGCTTTACCGAGCTGACCACCATGGCTCAAATCAACGCAGGGCGTCTGGTGCCAGTGCTGCGCGACTGGGAAGTACAAGGAGGTCCTCCGACCAACCTCCTGTACCGGGCAAGCGCAAAACGCTACCCGAAAACCCGGGTATTTATTGACTTTATCAATCAAATCCTGGTTCAAACCCAAACCGATGGACTGGTGGCCAAGCACCCTTCTGCCGCGCTGCCCAGTTGGCATAAACGAGGCTACGGGCGAGCCTCAGCCACCAAGAAATTTACTTAAGATCCAGCACAACGGACTGCAGGGTTGTAAACGCACTACCCGCTTCCTTCAGGCCCTGCATCAAGGAACTACCCACGACCAAGTTGGGATTCGTATTCAGTAAATTTGAAGCATCCGTATTACGTGGCGAGATCACCAACGAGCCAGCAATGGATGACACCTGGAACTCAGCCGAGTTATCTCCAGAACCTTTCATGCGCATCGTTAAACTGGCAGCAGGTGTTTTGCTTAGATCAGGAGTCGCATTGGTAATACCCGTGCTGGTTCTAATCACGCTAACCTGTTGTCCCTGTGACTGGATATTTACCCGGAAGTCCAACGCCAGGCTGCCCGGGGTATTTTTAAATACCGGCAATGCCACTTGTTCAAACGGCAACAAGCCCTCACCCTCCCGCAGGTTGATGGCAACGCCGTTGATCAAAGAAGTTACGCTGACGGGCGAGCTATTGTTTTGAGAAGAAATTTGTATGTCTTTGGCAGAAGCAGTTACTAAGCCAGCCGACGGCGTACCACTGGCGGCTATCGGCGTCGTAACCGCGCCTTGGAAAAGGTTACCCGTGATGGCAGCAGACTGGCTACCTGCCGCCTGAGTCTGCAACACTACGACGGGTGCAGCAGGTGTGGTCATGGCAGTTGCTACCGTCGTAGGGCTGACCGCTGCAGGTGCGGGGTTAATTGATGCAAAGATACGGGCAACCTCAGTGATCATATAGTTGGCTGCGTTGGTACCGCTCAGTTTTAATGATTCCAGATTGATTGAAACCGCTTTTTGCGTACCTACCTGCGAATTTTCAAATTGGCCAGTGGTTGGTGCGTTGGCGACTTGTAGATTATCCCCTGGCAAGGTATTTGCAACGACAGGCGTTCCGGTGAGTGCGGCCTGAGTTGTCCCGTCGAATGTCTTGTTCGACGAGCTGATTCCGGTAATAGTAACTGGGCGTGCAGTCACGGATGCGGTCACCCCACTGATTTCGTTGACGGTGTAGTTACCCGCCTGGGCACCGCCCAGGTTCAGGCCGGTGATGCTAACGGCCTTGTTGCTGCCTACGTTAGCATCCGCAAATGCACCCGTGGTGGCGCTGGTGTTCACAGACACCGTATCACCGGTGTAAATACGACCGTCGTTATCGGTAGCAGCCCCTGTTGTAAGGGAGGCAGATCCGGTGTTAAGACTCGCCACGGTGTTCTGGTTGTACACCTTGTTGTTGGCAGTGACACCGCCCACGTTAATGGCCTTGGGGGTGATGTTGGCCGTCACACCAGTCAGGGTGTTGACGGTGTAGTTACCCGCCTGGGCACCGCCCAGGTTCAGTCCGGTGATGCTAACCGCCTTATTGCTGCCTACGTTAGCATCCGCAAATGCACCCGTGGTGGCGCTGGTGTTCACAGACACCGTATCACCGGTGTAGATACGGCCGTCGTTATCAGCTGCAGCGCCGTTGGTGACAGCGGCTGATCCAGTATTTAAGCTGGCCACGGTGTTCTGGTTGTACACCTTGTTGTTGGCGGTCACACCGCCCACGTTAATGGCTTTGGGCGTAATGTTGACTCGATTGGTTCCTCCAGCCAAGGTGTAATTGGATGCAAGCCCACCGGTGCCATTTCCCAAGCTCAAGGTACCCAAATTAAGAACCTTGCCGGTACCTACGTCGGCATTCGCTGCAGATCCTGTTCCGCTAAGCACCAAGGCTTCACCGGACACCACATCGCTCATCGACAATTGTGAGGCAGTAAAGTCGGCAGACTGGTTATAAACTCGGCCACCTGTCAACGACAGTACACGCGGTGTGATGTTGGCAAGCGCATTAACGGTGGTGCTTCCCAGCGTATAGTTAATTGCGTCAGCTCCGGTCAAATTGACACCCGTGGCTGTCACCGCAATATTATTACCCACATCCTTGCTGGCAAAAGAACCGCTCGTGTAGTTAAACGTCACTTGATCAGTACCTAGCACGCCACCGGCAGAAATGGCAGCGTTGGTGGTCCCGTCATATTGGCGGCTAACTGCTGATGGTGTTAACGACTTTGGAGTGATGGAATACGTACCATTAAAATACGCAACTGCATAAGACAGGCCTGTTGCCGCTGACGTAAAGCTCCTGGAGGCCGAACCTGATCCCAGTTGGGTATAGGTACCCACATTTTTGCTGGCGGTCGTAAAGGTCAAACCCGCCGTTGAGTAATCAGTCGGTGCGCCCAGTGTTGTGAGTGTCAGTCCTGAGGCCGTGGTGCTGCCGTCATACACCTTGGTTCCATCGCCAGTGCTGACGTAAATCGGGTTTGTTTCGGCCGTTACCGCGTTGTAGCGGGCAAATAAATAACTGCCATTGCTGCCAGGCACCTGCATTTCACCGCAGTTGGGAAACGACGCGCCGCAGGGAGGTGTCGGATTGGATGTAAAAGTGACCAGTTGCAGTGATCCGTTGACCTTGACCAGAATGTTGGCCACGGTTGGTGCAGTGTACTGAACGCGGAATCTGTTTCCATTGGCCACCATACCCAAGGCGCCGTCACTGTCACCCACAACTGCCGTGTTTTGCGCATCCACCGTGATGGTCCCGGATGATGTGCCAGTTTTAAGTTCGGTCGTGGTATTTGAATTCGCTTCAAAAGCAACTCCGAACTCCTTGCGGTTAGCGGTGCTGATGCCGCTTACGTAGATATTCCCGCCGCCGCTGTCCAGCTTCGAATCGGATAAAAAGTACACGCCTGCTTTGGTACCGTCGTAGCTGCCGCCTGTGGTACCTGCAGTCATGCCGTTGATGGTAATGTTACCGCCCGAGGACGAAATGGTTTTGGCAGTACCGATTTGAACCGCTGGACTGGTCGATGCCATTTGCCTTGCGTAACCAATGCCGTTGGATTGGGTGCCTGTTCCAACCGGACCGCCAATCAAGATCTTTCCGCCGTTGCTGCTTAGATTTCCATTAACGCTCACGCCGCCCGATGTAGTGCTGCCGCTGTTAGCTGCACTGAGCGTAATATCCAGAGCACCGCTGGTACTACCGATATCCGCATTCACCAGAATATTATTGGCAGCCGTCAACGTCAGGCTACCGGCGCCACCAGCGGTTTTACTGATCGCGGAGTTCACCGTGATGTTACCGCTCTGTGTGCCCGTAGAACCTGTCGTGATAATGACCGAGCTGCCGTTGTTCAGCGCCGTATTGATGGAGGTGGATGAAACCGTTGTGTTGTCGACCGTCGGATTAAATGTGCCACTGGACGCAGCCACGTTGTTGCTGCCCGCCGACGAAATTACAACATCGCGTGGATCCATGAACCACGTGCCCGCCCGACCACCTGTGGCGCTGACATCGACCTGACCAGTCAGCTGCAAGTTTTCTTTGCCAGAGGTTTCAATAAAACCGCCCGCCACACCGCCGCGCGCAGACAGATTGCCATTCATGGAGGTTTGTTCATCAGACCAAACAATCACCCGCCCGCCGCTGCCCTGCGCACCACCGTCAGCAGACACCGTAGCACCGGCATCAATGCGCGTTGTTTTTGCATTCGCTTGCGGGCCCTGGCCCAGGTAATTTCCACCGACCAGAATGTCGCCACCCTGCGTCAGCCCGTCAGAACGCACAACCGCTGTGTCTCGCAGGACAACCTGCTCACCCAGCACTTCAGTTTTTCCGCCCTTGGCCACAGTGGACGACGTATTCAGCACACCAGCGACCGTCACCTGCCCATTGCTGCCCGCATCAAGCATGATGCGACC
>DAITMV010000207.1:0-5197 GCA_036834985.1 Burkholderiaceae bacterium
CGTAAAGCGCGTGCGAACTTTTTCTCTCCCCCCTGCATATACTCCACCCCAACGGCTCTAAGCCCCTCAAACCGCACACGCGTGGCAACGGCCTGCGTCTGCATCTCCAGTTTGGCCTTTGATGCTCCCTCCAGATAGCCCACCGCCGTGCTGCTGCGCTCTCCTCTTCGCGTCGACAATTGCAGATAAGACACACCGCCATACTGCCCATAGCCTGCGTTGTAGTCCTGCGTGCGTTCGATTCCTACCGATCCGCACGATGCCAGAAACGCTTCTGACAACACATCTGGATGGTCACCCAAGGACTGAATCGAAATTGGTCCATTGCGCCCACGTGTTTGCGCATCACCAAAAGCGCAATGCTCCAGCCGCTTGAAATAGGGAAGCAGATCCTTCCAGCCCCAGCCTGGACTGCCTTGTTCCCGCCAATAGTCAAACTCGAGCGGGTCACCACGTGAAAAAATCATTCCATTGACTGAGCTTGATCCCCCTGGCAATCTACCTCGAGGCCAATAGATCCGCTGGCCAAGCAAGCCTGCCTGGGGCTGGGTGTAAAACTGCCAGACATAGTCCTTGTTGGGTACGATCTTGGCGATCCCGATAGGAACACGTACCCAAAAGTCTTTTTGCCGGGACTCTCCCGCCTCCAGCAGCAGCACACTCTGACCAGCATCGCTGAGCCTTCTGGCCAGAGCAGCACCCGCAGAGCCCGAGCCGACAATCACAAAGTCATGTTCAGATTTTTCACTCATGCGGCCACCAAACTCTTTTCTGCAAGCCACTTGGACAATGCCCGGGCTTCGTTGTGCATGCGCGTAAATTGCAAATCACTCCAGTCTTGCTGGGGTGACTGAGCACTGAACTTTGGAGGATCGGGCTCAACATTCAAGGAGATGAAACGAGGCCCATTGCCATTGAGTATTTCCTGTATCGCGCTCGAAAATTTGTCTTCCTGACTAAATTCCAGGGCATCTGTATAGCCGGCTGCCCGAGCCATAGCACAGTAGTCTGTACGCGCTCGTCCAGGAACAGGCAGGTTTGACATTCCACTAAACTGCGTGCCATTGCAGATCAAGAAATGGTAAAGATTGGCAGGCCGGTTTGAAGCAACCGTGACGAGGTTGCCCAACTGCATCAGAAGACTGGCATCTCCATCCACCACAATCACTTTGCGTTCGGGGTGTGCCAACGCCAAGCCAAGACCAAGCCCAGGGGCTCCTCCCATCAAAGGCACGGAACTCACGCGAGGCTGCTGTGCGCCCAAGGTATCCATAGCCACCATCGATCCCATGGTGGCAACCAGCACCGCATCCTTGCGGGCACTCAAAATCACATTGCATGCGGAAATAATGTTCATCATTGGATCGTCTCCTTAGTTCCATCCGGTAGGTGCACCGACCAAAAGCGCAGCTGGTCGACTTTCAGTCCATGCATAGCGGAAGGCTTCATCGAATTTGGGCATGTCTTCTTCGCTCTCAAGACGCCAGCTTCGGATATCCATAGCATGCAAAACAGGCTCCAGGTATCGGACAGTGCTCCGCCGTGACTCAGTTGGATCTTGTCCAAAATTGGCAAACTCTCGCCCAAATTGACCAATCAAAAATACGATGGGCGCGCGCACATCGTTGCCAACCGTTCGGATGGAATTGATGCAGGCATGCATACCCTGGTTTTGAACAACGACAATGGGTTTTTTCCCGCCCATCCAAAGACCTGCTGCAACGGCAACCGCCTGTTCCTCATTGCAGCACGGCACATTGGTGATTCCCGGCTCACCGGCCTCAATGCGCAAGTGCAGCGCCAGCTGCACCCAATCTGGCACAGTCACAAAATAGTCGATACCGTTGCGCCGCAAAGCGTCGACATAATGCGATGCAGGAATATTGAAGTTGGGTTTGGATGTCATGGGCACGATCACTGTTTGGGTGCAATAATTTTGGAGACAAAGTGCTAGACAAATCTGTCAAATTCACGTCAAAACATGAACACAACCGCACATAAGCACAGCAAATTCCAGCTCTTGGCGTTACGCGTTTTATCGAACAGCCGCTGGCTGGGAAACTTCCCTCAGGAAGCGCTACAGCGTCTGGTTGATAAGGGCTCCATCCAGAAGCTGTCTCGAGGCGAAGTGCTGAGCCGACGTGGCCAACGCATTGACGCGCTCACAGTTGTGCTTGATGGTTCGCTGGATGTGAGCATCACCACGGGAGAGGGGAAACGACACATCCAGGTTTACCTGGAGTCAGGTCAAGTGATGAACCTCATCCCTGTGCTCGATCAGCAACCCACCATCCACGACGCGAGCGCGCACACCGACGCCGTGCTGTTGCAGATCAGCCGATCAGACTTTCTTGCCGAATCCGACCGCGACCCTCGTGTTACCCATGCACTCATCCGCATTCTGTGTCTGCGCTCTCGAGTTTTGTATGCCTCACTGGTCGAAGCAGCATTTCTGCCGCTGCGGGTGCGCTGCGCAAGGGTCTTGCACTCCCTGATGACGCAATACGGTATCCACCGAGACGGCCAGACCGAGATCACACTCAAGCTTTCGCAGGAGGACCTTGCAGACATGATCGGGCGCACTCGCCAGAGCGTGAATAAAGAACTAAAAGCCTTGGAGCGTGATGGCGTGTTGCGCATGCAATATTCACATTTCGTCATCTTGAACGAAGCACATCTGACAGAAATTGCGCTCAGTGAGGGTGTGTCGCAACTACCCGAGCGTCTTTAAAACTGGTTACAGGTTTTGTCGATTTCTTGACAGAAATAGCTGCCAGGCGATCCCTACCATACGCTCCACCAACATCAATTAAGGAGACAGACATGGTCAATCGCACACGCCGCGCAGTTCTGGGATCTATAGCCACATTGCCGTTTTTGGCGTCCCAGCGCGCTTTTGCTGCAGATTTCTCACCCTCCAGACCCATCACCCTCGTGGTGCCATGGCCTGCTGGTGATGGCACCGATGTCATATCCCGAGTTCTTGCCAATGAAATGCAAAAAGACCTGAAGGTTCCGGTCATGGTGAAGAACGTTGTTGGGGCGGCTGGCCTGGTTGGAGCACAGGGCATGTCCAATGCCTCTCCTGACGGCTACACCTTTGGCATGATGTCGAGTGGGCATATAACTCACCAAACGCTCTACAAACGCTGGGAATTGCTCAAGGCCACTGAACCTATTGCTAATGTGGCCACGGCTTCCTTTGCTTTCATGGTGCACCCCTCCTCCCGCTTCAAGACCATGCAGGACTTGCTCAGCGCCATTCGCGAGAAGCCTGATCAGATAACCATGGCAACAGGTGGCCTGGGCTCTCCAGCGCACATGTGCTGGGAGGTGTTCAACAGCAAGATGGGCGGCAACCTCAAAGTCAACCATGTCCCATACAAGTCTGGCCTGGAATCCGCACAAGCCGTGATGGCAAACCAGGTGGATTTCGCATCGTCTTATATCGGCAGTGCATTTCCCATCATCAACCAAAAGCAGGCTCGCGCCCTGGCCATCACTTCAGCCAGTCGCCTGAAGGTGTTACCAGATACGCCGACCATCGCCGAATCGGTTCTTCCCAAGTTCGAATACCTCACCTTGTTGTTCTACGGAGCACCCCGCGGCACCCCGGCAGCAATCGTTAATGCGCTCTATGATGCAGTCGCAAAAGCATCCCGCAGCAAAGAGATGCTGGCTCTGCTCGACCAGCTCGCCCATCAACTCGACATCAGCCCCTCACCCTCGTCGTTTTCACAGCAATTGCAAACGGTGATCACGGCTGAAAGTAAACTGATTCAAGATCGTGGAATCAGCGCAAACACTTGAGAAAGCCTTAAATGCAAAAGGGTCTGTTCGTCATCACTGGCGGCAGTCGTGGGATAGGCGCTGCCACTGCGCGCCTTGCGGCCCGTCAGGGCTGGCCGGCGGTTATCAATTACCGAAATGGCGGCGAAGAAGCTAGATCGGTAGTCCGTGCCATCGAGTCCGAAGGCGGTGTTGCGCTTATGGTTCGCTTCGATGTCTGCGATGAAGCAGCTGTCGTGTCGGGGTTTTCTGAAATCGACCGGCTCGGTTCTATCTCTGTACTGGTCAACAACGCTGGCGTCACCGCAGGACGTGCTCGTGTTGCAGAAGTCTCAGCAGCGATGATCGACCAGGCCTGCCGTGTCAATATCACCGGAAGTTTTATTTGTGCGCGTGAAGCCATCCGGCGCATGTCTAAGGGACATGGTGGCACTGGCGGGGCAATCATCAATGTGTCATCCGGTGCAGCCGTCCATGGCGCACCTGGCACATGGGTACATTACTCTGCGACAAAAGGTGCAATCGACACGATGACTGTTGGGCTGGCCAAGGAAGTCGCTTGCGAGGGCATTCGCGTAAATGCAGTCCGCCCTGGCGTTATCCATACTGATATTCATGATGGACGTTCCGCACAAGACATGGCGCGCCTGAAGGCAGCCATACCAATGGAGCGATACGGTTTGCCCGAAGAAGTTGCCGAAGCCATAGTCTGGCTTGCTTCACCCGCCTCTTCATACACAACAGGCTCACTTCTTGATGTCCGGGGAGGCTATTAGTAGCCCTACTAATCTGCTGGTGAAGCATTTGCGAAGATAACCAGCACTCGGTCTGCATGCCAAAAAATTCGTCTTTCTTGACTGACTGCTCATGGCCGAAAGCCGCCTAACCACGCTGAGAAAAAGCGCCCGGCCAACTGGTATGAACTTGTATGAAATCACCCCATACAGGCACCGAGGCACATGGCCACCCCTCTACTGCGAAACTACGGCCGAAAAGCACCCGCGATGTGCTTGACGTACTTACCAGTGGCATCGTCCGAACGGCAGCACGAGAGACCAAGCCGGAGCCCCTACTTCAGGCTCAAAAGGTCCCGGCCGAGCCCAACCGAGAACTCTTGACCGAAAAAATGCTCGCCGATCGCTGGGTGTGCTCAGTCGCGCGCCTTCAGCGCTGGCGCACCGTCGGCGAGGGGCCGCCGTACTTGAAGATCGTGGGGAAGGTCCTGTACCGGCTCAAGGATATTGAGGCCTACGAGGAAGCCAGCCTGGTCCGGAAGGTGTTCTGAAGGGACACCCGAAGGAGCCCAGAACGACTTGAAAATTGTTCGAACGATTTGGAATCAGTTCGAAATAATCTTGGCGGAGAAGGAGGGATTCGAACCCTCGGTAGGGTCGCCCCTACGCCTGAT
>DAITMV010000208.1:0-5157 GCA_036834985.1 Burkholderiaceae bacterium
CTCGCGCAGCCGGCCAACAACAGGCAAGCCGCTGCGACGGTGGCGATCAGCCGGGCCGTCAGTAACTCGGCGGCGTCGGCCCCTTGGTGTCTGTTCCCTTGCATGACCATACTCACCTCTTGCGACGCTTACGTTTGCACTAACTTGCGATGCCGCTGCACGCTCATCAAAATCCCTGCGCCCAGCCCCAAGGTAACCAGTGCGGTGCCGCCGTAGCTCATCATGGGAAGGGGGACGCCCACCACAGGCAGAATACCGCTGACCATGCCCATGTTCACAAAGGCGTAGGTAAAAAAGATCAGGGTGATGCTGCCCGCCAGCAAGCGGGCGAACAGGGTCGGGGCACCCGATGCAATCATCAAACCACGGCTTATCAATAGGATATACAGCACCAGCAGCAAAAGGTTCCCCAGCAAACCGAACTCCTCGGAATACACCGCAAAAATAAAGTCGGTGGTGCGTTCGGGAATAAATTCCAGATGGGTTTGTGTGCCTTGCAAAAAGCCTTTGCCGGTGATGCCGCCCGAGCCAACGGCAATGGTGGACTGAATGATGTGAAACCCTTTGCCCAACGGGTCTTTGGTGGGGTCTATGAGCGTCAAAACCCGTTGCCGCTGGTAGTCATGTAACAGCGACCACACCAATGGCAGGCTGGCCAGCGCCGAGGCGATTAGCCCCAGCAGGATTTTCCAGGACAGACCCGCAAAAAAGATCACATAAAAGCCCGCGGCCAACACCAGTGTGGCGGTGCCCAGATCGGGTTGCTTGAGAATAAACAGCGTGGGCAGGATGAGAATCAGCGCCGCGATGCCGTAGTCCTTCAGTTTGATGACCGCTTCACGTTGTTGAAAATACCAGGCCAGCATCAACGGCATGGCGATTTTCATGATTTCCGACGGCTGTATTCGGGTGATCCCCAGATTAAGCCAGCGTCTGGCACCTTTGGACACTTCGCCAAACAAGGCGACGCTGATCAGCAAAATCAAGCCAGTGATGTAAATCGGAACGGCCATTTTCATCATGGTTTGTGGGGGCACGTTGGCGGCAACCCACATCACAATAAAGGCCACCAGAAAATTGCGAATGTGATCAGACATCCGCCCGGTGATGTCATAGGCTGCGCTGTATTGGGTCACCATCGCCAGCACGACGATGCTGGCCAGTGTCATACTCAACGGGAGGTCAAACACGCTCAGATACGGTTTGATGCGTTCCATGATGGGCGTGGATGTGAGTGGGGATCGCCTCATTGTGGCCTCGCAGTGGTGTCCTGGGCTTGCGGTACGGTCGGCTTGACGGTGGCCGGCATCGGGGTCGCCAGACCGTTTTGTTTTAAATCCATCGTCGCGGTGTTGCTGGCCCCTGTTTTGGTGGTGCCGTCCGTGGGCACTTTACCCAACAGGTAATAGTCGAGCACCGCCCGCGCAATCGGCGCTGCCGCCTGGGCGCCAAAACCGCCGTTCTCGACAATCACGGCCAGCGCAATTTTAGGTTTGTCTTCAGGGGCAAAAGCAATAAACCAGGCGTGGTCGCGCAAGCGTTCATTCACCTTGCTGGCGTCATATTTTTCGTTTTGTTTGATGGTGTAGACCTGTGCCGTACCGGTTTTGCCAGCCGAGACATACTCGGCCCCCAAAAATGCGCGTGAGGAGGTGCCTTCACGGTTTACCCCCACCAGAGCATCCTTGATGGTTTGCAGGTTATCCGGTTTGAGCGGTATGCGGCTGCTTTCTTTGGGTACAGTAAGTGTACGGTTGGCCGAGGTGCTGTCTTCGATCATTTTGACCAGGTGGGGCTTCATCACGATGCCGTCATTGGCCAGCGTGGCGGTGGCATGGGCCATTTGCACAGGGGTGTAGGAGTTGTAGCCCTGCCCGATGCCCACCGAGATGGTTTCACCGGCGTACCATTTGCGCAATTCTGGCTTTTTATAGGCTTTGCGCTTCCATTCGGTCGAGGGCAGGATACCCCGTCGCTCACCGTCCAGGTCAATGCCGGTCAGACGGCCAAACCCAAACGGCTCCATAAAACCGGCGATGGTGTCGATGCCCAGATCATTGGCCAGCGTGTAGTAGTAGGTATCACAGGACTGCACAATCGAGGTGTACATGTTCACATACCCGTGGCCGCCTTCCTTGTCGTCCCTAAAGCGGTGTCCACCAAACATGAAAAACCCCGGGTCCGAGATCGCCTGACCCGGTGTACGCTTGCCGGTTTCCAGCGCCGCCAGTGCCATAAAGGGTTTGAAGGTGGAGCCCGGCGGGTAGGTGCCGGTCAGGGGGCGGTTGATCAAGGGCTTGTCCAGCGACTCGTTCAGCAGCTTCCAGTTGTCCGGGTCGATGCCATCGACAAACAGGTTGGGGTCAAAGGTCGGCATGCTGACCCAGGCCAGCACATCGCCCGTAGCCGGCTCAATGGCCACCAGCGCCCCGCGACGGTCACCAAAGGCTTGTTCGACCACTTCCTGCAGCTTGATGTCCAGCGATAGAATCAGGTTGTTGCCCGGTTTGGGGTTGGAGCGGGACAAGACCCGCACCGCACGTCCACCCGCGGAGGTCTCTACCTCTTCAAACCCGGTGGTGCCGTGTAATTCACGTTCATACCGTTTTTCCAGGCCTTCTTTGCCGACATATTGGGTACCGCGGTAGTTGTCGGCGTCGTCGGAATCGTCGATGCGCTCCTGATCCCGCTGTGAAATGCGACCGATATATCCAATCACGTGAGATGCAATGGTACCCAACGGGTATTGGCGGAACAGACGTGCCTTGATCTCCACCCCAGGAAAGCGGTAGCGATGCACCGCAAAGCGGGCCACCTCTTCATCAGTCAGGCGGGTGCGGATGGGGAGTGACTCGAAACTTTTGGTCTCGTCCATCAGTTTTTTGAAGCGTTTGCGGTCTCGCGCCTGAATATCCACAATCAAGGATAAATCGTTGATGGTTTGTTCGAGGTTTTTGACTTTGCTGGGGGTGATTTCCAGCGTGTAGGCCGAGTAGTTGCGCGCCAGAATGATCCCGTTGCGGTCCAGGATCAGCCCCCGGTTGGGCGTGATGGGCACAACCGATATCCGGTTATCTTCGGCTTGGGCGTGGTAGTCCTCATAACGGATGATTTGCAGCCACACAAAACGCGCAATCAGCAAACTGAAACAAAACAGGACAAAGCCCAGCGCGACCGATACCCTCAGCCTGAACTCTGCAAGCGCTTGTTGAGGATGTTTGAATTCGCTCATATCGGACGGTTGTCGTCCCGATCCGTGGGTCGTCGTTGCGGTGCCATCAGCAACAGATCAACCACAGGCCACAACAAGGCAGTCAGTACACTTTCGAGCAACATCCAGGGCGGGGGAGCCATGCCGCCTGCGACAATCCGGACCAGCAAAGTCACTGCCTGCGCGGCTAAAAACAGCGGAAACACGTGAGCCATTTGTCCGGTCACTGAAAACCACGGCACCCTGCGGTGCAAGGTGATCGCAAAATAGGACAACAGAGAGTAAGCCAGTGCGTGTTCGCCCAAGACGCTGGCCTCATGCACGTCCATCAGCATGCCAAAGACCCACGCGACGCCCATACCCACCTTGCGGGGTTGTTTGACGTTCCAGAATACCAGGACAAGGGCCAGAAAATCCGGAACGATCCAGTTGCGACCCCAGGGCAACATATTGAGCATCAGCGCTACAAACAGCGAAAACGCAATAAAGACGGTATTAACGGGCCGCAGAATGGCTTGGGGTGAGCTTGGATTCAAGGCCATTATTCAGCCACTCCCTTACGAACGCGTTTACCTTTGGGTTTGTCGTCGGAGGGCGCCTCAGGTGGCGGTGGCGGCAGGGGGTTGTCCACCTGGAGCACCAGCACAAACCGGAATTTATCCACACCGGCCAAGGGTTGCAACAGGATGCGCGCAAATGCATAAGACGAGTTGCGTTCTACCTTCAGAACCTTGGCCACCGGTAGACCGGAGGGGTAAATGCCGTCAATGCCTGACGTGGTCAGCAAATCACCGATTTGTACGTCGGCGTTGGCCGCCATAAAGCGCAGTTCCAGCAAACCGCCGTCCTGTCCGCCGTAGGCCACGCTGCGCAACCCGTTGCGGGCAATTTGTACAGGTATGGTCTGGTATTTGTCGGTGACCAGCGTCACCTCCGATTGCGTTAAAAAGTTGCGGGTCACCTGTCCTACCACGCCCGTATCGTCGATCACCGGTTGCCCCGCGATGACTCCAGCCATCGACCCTTTGTCGATGATGATCTTGCGGGAGTATGGGTCGCGGGCGTCATACTGGATTTCGGCCAGGATGGCCTTGGCCTCGGTGGTTTCGCCTGCTTTCATCAGTTTGCGCAGCTGCTTGTTTTCGCTCTGCAGGGTTTGCAGCTGGTGCAGGGAACGCATGTCGACCAGATGCTGGCGTTTGAGCTGCTCGTTATCGCGCTGCATCACCGAGACCGACTGAAAGTATTCGGTGGTGCTGTCCCACAGCTTCATGGGGGTTTGGGCGATCAACTGGATGGGGTAGAGCAGTGCAGATACCCCGGAGCGTACCAGCCCCAAGGTTTGATAACGGACATCAACAAACAGCAGTGAGAGTGATAAGGCCACAAAAAAGACGAGCCGCACCCTGGCCGAAGGGCCTTGTTTGAACAACGGTGGCGGCGCGTACTCCATGGCCTGTCAATTCCCGTCGGAGCCTCCTGTTCAGAGGCCCCGTTCGGCTTATTCGTTGGTAAAGATGGTACCGAGCTTGTCCATGCGTTCAAGCGCCATGCCACAACCACGAACCACGCAGGTCAGCGGGTCTTCAGCGGCGTGCACGGGCAAGCCGGTTTCTTCCATCAGCAAGCGGTCCAGATCACGCAGCAGTGCACCACCACCGGTTAACATCATGCCGCGTTCAGCAATGTCGGCACCCAGTTCAGGAGGGGTTTGTTCCAAGGCTGACTTGACGGCCGACACGATGGAGTTCAAAGGCTCGGTCAGTGCTTCGAGGATCTCGTTGGACGAAATCGTAAAGCTGCGGGGGATACCCTCTGACAAGTTGCGGCCTTTGACTTCCATATCGCGTACTTCAGAGCCCGGGAATGCCGAGCCGATCTGCTTTTTGATGCTTTCGGCGGTGGGCTCACCAATCAACATGCCGTAGTTGCGGCGGATGTAGTTG
>DAITMV010000209.1:0-5101 GCA_036834985.1 Burkholderiaceae bacterium
GATGACGGTGGATCAAGGACAGGCAGCGGTGATTGCCGAGGTCAAAAAAGCCAGCCCCAGCAAAGGGGTGTTGCGCGACCCCTTTGATCCAGCGGCGATTGCGGCCAGTTATGCTCGGCATGGTGCAACCTGTTTGTCGGTGCTGACGGATGAACAGTATTTTCAGGGGCGGGCCGAGTATCTGGACATCGCCCGTCAGGCGAGCGGTTTGCCTGCGATCCGCAAAGATTTCATCATCGACCCCTACCAGGTCGCAGAGGCCCGTGCCTTGGGGGCCGATGCTATTTTGCTGATTGTGGCTGCCTTGTCTGCCCGGCAATTACGCGAATTGGAGGCTTGTGCTAACGAGTTGGGTATGGATGTACTCGTTGAGGCCCACGATGAGGCAGAGCTTGATATCGCACTGACGCTGAACACCCCGTTGATTGGCATCAATAACCGCAATTTGCGCACCTTCGAGGTGTCCCTGGATGTGACCCTGAATCTGGTTCACAAAGTGTCGAATGACCGTCTGTTGATCACCGAAAGCGGTATTGCCACCCCAGAGGATGTTCGCCTCATGCGCAGTCATGATGTCCATGGCTTTTTGGTGGGTGAGGCGTTTATGCGCGCCAACGACCCGGGGCTGGCGCTTAGCCAGTTGTTTGTCGACAGTCCTCAAAAGTCAATCCGCGGTCCATCCATGTGAGACCCTGCATCGGAGCCCCCTCGCGCTTCTCAGGCGCATAACCACGGCGCCTGAGTATCTGCCTGGCCCCCGGCAGGGTTTTCGCTGACCGTCCACTCCGTAGGGGTTGCCGCCTGCCATTCCAGCATATGCGAGTGCAGCTTCTCGCGTCTGAAGCTCACTATGTCGCTGTGGGTGTGCGGTTGCTTGTGGGCAAGCAACTGTTTTAAGTAGTCGGCACTGGCCTTGTAGCCATCAATCGCAACAATGACATCGCCTGCAGCCAGGCCTGCCAGATGGGCGGCCCCCGTGTTTCGGACGGTTTTGACCCGTAAGCCATCGTCATGCGCGGTATACGTCATGCCCAGCTCAACCGGATCGGCGCAGGGTTTGGCGCTCAGAACGTGACCGATATCCTGTAACAAGGTATCAATGGGCAACTCGTCGGTGGCATAGGCGTAATGGTTGATCTCCCGTGCGAGGTCTACACCGGTGCTTTGCAGAATGACCCCGGCCAGTTTGCCCTCGGGCAGGCCGTGGTCTGTTTTGCCAAATTGTTGCCACAACGCGCGCATGGCGTCGTCCAGGCTGTACTGATTTTTGGTTTTACGGCGGATCAGAATATCCAGACACAGCGCCACCAGCGCGCCTTTGTTGTAATAGCTGATGATCGCGTTCTGCGCATTTTCGTCCTGGCGATAGTATTTGGTCCATGCATCAAACGAGCTGTCCGCCACGCTTTGCAGATGACGTCCGGGCGTTTTAAGAACAGACGATACGGTTTTGCCCAGTGTGTCCAGATACTGTGTTTTGGATATGACGCCCGATTTGACCAAGGCCAGATCATCGTAATACGAGGTAAAGCCCTCAAATACCCACAACAGGCGCGTATAGTTCTCGGTTGTTAAATCGTAGGGGATAAACGCTGCAGGCTTGATTCTTTTGACGTTCCACGCATGAAAATACTCATGGCTGCACAAGCCCAAAAACGTGCGGTAGTCGGCGTGGCTATCTCCCAGGCCCTGATGTGGCAAATCTTTACGGGAGCAGAGCAGGGCGGTGGAGTTGCGATGTTCCAGCCCGCCATAGCCATTGTCGGTGGCGTGAATTAAAAACCAGTATTCGGCAAATGGCGCCTTGTGAGTAGAGGGCTCGAACATCTTGATGTGATGCTCACAGACCGGTGTCAGGTCTTTGCACAGTCGCTGCCAGTCCGTGTTGGCAAACGCACCGTAGCTGACCACGTAGTGAGGCGTGCCACAGGCCGTGAACTTGTTAAAGTCTAGGTGACCCATCTCCACCGGATGATCAATCAATTCATCGTAGTTGGCCGCTTCAAACCGTAAACCTTCCATGCCCAGCAGAGGCAAGAGCATATGGTCCGGGTTCCAGTCAAAGCAACGTGTCAGCCCCGTGGCTACTTTCCAGGCACGCGTATGGTCATCATGCCCGGTGATGTGCAGCTGAATGGGCGATGGATTGGCGCCAATCACTTCAAGAAAAAGACTGGTCCCATTAAAAAACCCATGGTGTTGATCCAGATGGGCGGTCCGGACAGATAAGTCCCAGGCATACACCGTGTATTGCACCTTCACCGGGTCGGTGTCGCTGAGAAAGCCGAAAATACTCCAGGTATCCTTTGTATCCTTGGTCAGGCACAAAGGTTCTTCCCCCTGGGTGACATGTATCTGGACGATGTTTTTTGCAAACTCCCGGATCATGTAGCTGCCGGGGATCCAAGCGGGTAAGCGCAACTGCACAGACTCTTCTGCCCCCGGGGTAAATTCCAGAGTCACTTGATACAGATGCGCTTTGTAGTCAATGGGACAAACGGTGTATGTAATTGTCATGGTTGTCCGCGCAGATGAACGATCGTGACTTGATTTTATCCAGTTTCTTGAAGCGGGTCATGGGTCATGAGTTGTCGAGCGGCTTCAAAAAACCGTGTAAAGCTCGGGTGCAGGGTGCTCGGGTTGGGTAATAAGCGCGGTACTGGCCGCGTATGGCTGCACGGCGAGTGGCACAAATCGGCATAACTGGGGTTGAGCGTGTGCAGGGTGTGAACGGTTTGCCCCGCTAACTTGCAGGCCTGCGTCAGTTCAGCCCCTGTGGCAATCCACACCTCAGAGGTCAACTGCCGCATTCGAGTCAGTACAAAATGCCAACGTTGTTCGGACCAGCCAAACAATTGGTGAAATTGCGGATCCAGCCAGGCAACCCATGTGGCGGCTGGTTCAGCTCCCGCGCGTTGCCCGATGCTGCCCAGGTTCCACGGATGGATCAGCTCAATACGCTGCCCACGCAGGGCCTCAAGCCGTTGCGACAGGTCATCCATGCCTCTGATCAACTCAAAGTCTGTTTCAAGTTGGGAGGGGATGTTCCCGGTTTTAGGTTCGTCCACCTCGCTGTGTTGGCCAGGCTCTGCGCCACTATCGCCTTGGCTGCGCGCCCTGGCGTCCAGGTCAGGGTAGGATGTATCGATCACGGTGCCGCTGCAGTCCCAGGCCGGCGCATAACGGGCCACATTCTCGGCGTTAAACAGGTACGGCTTATGGCTGAACGTGCCCGCAACCCACTGCCAGGACAAATGGTTGGACGCCAGATCGCCATCCAGCAAGTGCGCATACATCCAGTCAGCGCCAGCGCGCCAATGCACTTTGCGCACATGGACGACATAAGAGGCAATCCACATCCTGGCGTGATTGTGCAAATATCCCGTGCGGTATAGGTTCCTGACCGATTCATCAATCACCTTGACCCCCGTCGCGCCCCGTCGGACGTCCTCGGGTAGTTTGTGGTGGTAGCGCCCACGCCAAACAGGTTGGCGAATGTCCCGCAAAATCTGGTCGCCCAATACGGACCACACATGTTGAAAATACTCACGCCACCCAAACTCATAGATCAGTTTGTCTTCAAGGCTCAACGCATGGCGCTGCTTGATCGACGCCACGCATTCTGGAATGGTGGTCAATCCATGCGTCAGGTACGGTGACAAATGTGTCACGGCGCCATCCAGAAAATTTCTGGTTTTGGCGTAAGCAGACGGTCTGACCCGCAGCACCCGTTCATTGGCCGCGTGTAAGGTAGGAGGAAATACAGTCAAGCTGGCGCTCATAACAGTCTCATGTGACCCAGGATTCGAGTGTGGTTGCAAAACTGCCATCAACACAGGTGAGGTCAGTAGGATGAACAAAAATGCATCAATGCTTTATTTTGTCCTAGACAAAAATGATTTGCCAGACATTTTTATCATCTCGGGATCCACCGTGTCAGAATGAGCCCATAGGGTCGCGTCGCCGTTAAAATCACGGCCATACCTACAACCTAAAGGAGCTTGTTGTGACATACGAAACTATTCTGGTGGAGACCATCGGCCGAGTGGGCCTTGTGCGCTTAAATCGCCCTGCGGTTCTGAACGCGTTAAATGATGACTTGATGGATGAGTTGGGCCACGCCCTGACAGTCTTTGACAAGGACGACCAGATTGGCGCCATGGTGATCACCGGAAGTGACAAGGCATTTGCCGCGGGCGCCGATATCGCCGCGATGAGCCAATACTCACACATGGATGCCTACAAATCGGACTTCATCACACGCAACTGGGAAACCATTAAAACCATTCGCAAGCCCGTCATTGCGGCGGTTCGTGGATTCGCCCTGGGCGGTGGCTGCGAGTTGGCCATGATGTGTGATTTTATTATTGCGGCTGATACGGCCAAGTTTGGCCAACCCGAAGTCAAGCTGGGTGTTATTCCTGGCGCGGGTGGTACGCAGCGCTTACCTCGGGCGGTGGGTAAAGCCAAAGCCATGGACATGTGTTTGACGGCCCGTCTGATCAATGCCGACGAGGCCGAGCGCTCTGGGTTGGTGGCCCGTGTGGTGCCCGCCGATCAATGTCTTGATGAGGCGCTCAAAGCCGCCGCGACCATTGCCGAGTTTTCAATCCCCGTGGTCATGATGATCAAAGAGTCCGTCAATCGGGCGTTTGAAGGTTCATTAAACGAGGGCATGCTCTTTGAGCGCCGTGCTTTCCACAGCTGTTTTGGAACAGAAGACCAAAAAGAGGGCATGGAAGCCTTTCTGGCAAAACGCAAAGCGGAGTTCAAACACCGCTAATCACCGATCCGCATGAGTTGCCAGCCGGCCAGAAGCAGGCGCTTGTTGGCAACCTTCTGGTCTTTCCTCGGCTGCCGATGCCCGTTGTTTGAATGACCCGCACCCAATGCGGTTAAAAAAACCGATCTTTCAGAAAATTTTCAAAAAAACTTCAAAAAACTTTTCTCTTTGAATTTCATGGGTTTAATCATTTTGATGTTCAAAGCTTGGGCAAAAGAAGGTGGTTTTAGCGGGTTTTTGCCGCGGTTTGGTTTGACAGGGTAAAAAGGGTTGTGCATAATCTCGCTTCTCTGCTGATGACGCAGAAACAAAACGAAG
>DAITMV010000210.1:0-5086 GCA_036834985.1 Burkholderiaceae bacterium
GTGACGTATTCCGCAAGGGGGACTGCTGGTTTAATTCGGGCGATTTGGTGCGTAAACAAGGCTGGCAACATATCCAGTTTGTGGACCGATTGGGCGACACCTTCCGCTGGAAGGGGGAAAACGTGGCGACCTCCGAAGTCGAAGGGGTGCTGGCGCAGGTGCCCTGGATTGCGCATGGCTGTGTGTACGGCGTTCAAGTGCCCGGGGCTGACGGACGTGCGGGCATGGCCTCGATCACACTGCAACCGGAGGCCAACTTTGATGGCAAGCAATTGGCCCAACGATTTGCCCAGGCGCTGCCAGCGTATGCGGTGCCCTTGTTTGTCCGCTTGCGGCAGGAGCAGGACACCACGGGTACCTTCAAATACAAAAAGAACGAACTCAAGCAGGAGGGGTTTAATCCGCAGACGATTGGCGAACCCCTGTATGTCCTTGTGGACAAAAAAGAAGGTTACCAACCAGTAACATTAGAGGTGTTTACCCAGATCTGTGATGGACAAATCCGACTCTAGTCGTAATCTGCGTGCTACATTGGCGCGCTGATTACTGGAGATTACAAATGGTTGCTACTCAGGTTGCCAAGCGATTGACACATATCGCGCGCAACGCCTCAGACCGCGTGCTGCGCCCTCAGTCGATGATTGTGGCGGGCCAGCTGGCCTATGACGTTATCCACACCGATGATCTGGCCAGCGTGCGCCACTATGCGCCGCTCACAGATTCAGCCATCGAGGTTGATGGGGTGTCCGTCCCGGTCGAGAAAAAACAATACGCCGTGCCGCTGGTCATTGTGGCGCCATTGGCTGTGAATATGCTGGTCTATGATTTGCTGCCACAGCGCAGCTTTGTCAAATTTCTGCTGGCCAAAGGGTTTGATGTGTATCTGGTCGATTGGGGCCAACCCACTCGCCAGCACGCCGATTACACCTTGGACAAGTATGCCCTGAACATGCTGCCGTCTTGCATCAAGGCCGTTAAGGCTCATTCGGGCAAACAGGAAGTATCGCTCCATGGCTGGAGCATGGGTGGCGGTTTGTCGCTGATTTACACCGCCTTGTTTGGCGAAGGTGAAGTACGCAACCTCATCACGCTGGGCACCCCCATCGACGGACATGCCAACGGGTTTGTGGGCAAACAGTACAAGCGACTGGCTGGGCTGATGAACACCTTGCGCTTAAATTTCCGCAAGTTGCCTGCCAAGTGGGCCTATACCCCGGGCTGGGCCAATGTGGTTGGCTTTAAGCTGCTCGACCCGGTGGGCAGTGCCAAGGGCTACTGGAACCTCGTTCGCCAACTGGAAAACCGCCAGTACGTTGAGCAGCATGCCAATCAGGCGGCGTTTATCGACAGCCTGGAAGCGTACCCAGGCGGTGTGATGCGTGACTGGATGGCCAGCGTGTGGCTGGAGAACGAAACCAGCAAAGGCCGCTTTACCGTGGGTTCACAGGTGGCGCATTTGAATAAAATCAACGCCAACTTGCTGGCCATTGCCGGCAAGAGTGACTCCCTGTCGAATGTACCTTGCTGCAAGGGTTTGATGAAGCTCGTCAGCTCACAGGACAAAGAGTTTTTTGTGGGCCCCGGCGGCCATATCGGCATTGTCAGCGGCAAAGAATCCCCGGTTACCTTGTGGGCCAAAACGGCGGAGTGGTTGGCTGCCCGTTCGGTTTAACGTCAGGGCATTCGAAACCGCATGATCTTCTTGCAGCGCAGCGCATCCAGTGGCTTGAACCGCTGGCTGCGTTGCGCTGTTGTTGTATCTGGCGCGCTGATCAGTGCGTTCTTGGGCTCCAAGGCTGACGCGGCGGACAGCCCCTTGCCATCACGACCCATCGTCATCGCCATGGTTGATACCGGCTTGTCTCTGACGGCGCAGCAGCGTTACAGCCCGTGGATTGTCGGTGGCGCTGACTTTATTCAACATCCGTTTGCCTCCGCCGACGGGGATGGCATTGATGCCGACCCGACCGACCCGGGCGACGGCGTGGATGCGGCTTTTATTGACCGCAATCCAACCTTGTGCACTGGCATGCCGGTTTCGGCGAACACCTGGCACGGCGATCGTATCCTGACCCTGATGCACCACTTGCTGGCCTCAACGCCTGACAACACACCGGTGCGATTCATGCCGGTGCGTGTATCAGGCCGTTG
Organism: Burkholderiaceae bacterium; assembly: GCA_036834985.1. Taxonomy (GTDB): domain Bacteria; phylum Pseudomonadota; class Gammaproteobacteria; order Burkholderiales; family Burkholderiaceae_B; genus DAITMV01. Next base: position 2,152 of record DAITMV010000210.1, read on the forward strand.
TGGCGTGCGTTTGAATGACATGGTCCAAGGCATTCGCTGGGCAGCTGGAGCGCCGCTGGCCATGCAGGCGCCGGCCTTACCGCAGCCTGCCACGATTATTTTGCTGAGTTTGTCCGGCATGGGGGCATGCCCGTTGATTTTGCAGCAAGCGATTGATGCAGCCAATGCGCGGGGCGTGACCGTGGTCGTGGCTGCCGGGAACGATGGTTTTCATGCCGGCGTGGTGGGGGCTCCGGGCGTTTGTAAAGGTGTAGTCACCGTAGGCGAGTTGGCGGCTGATGGCACCAAAGCGCGGTACAGCAGCGTGGGCCCCACGGTCAGCGTGATGGTCAGCCCGCAAACGCAGGAGGGCAGCAGCTTTAGCGCGGCCGCCTTTGCTGCCTGGCTGGCGGCCCGTCTGGCAGCGGGGCATGATGAATACGCAGTCGATCCTGACGAGCACATCGAGTGGCGAAGCGCCATCAGGCCCTTTTTACCCTTCAATTCTACAGAAGCACCCCCGCCGGTTTGTAAACCGCCGTTACAAGGTAAACGTTGTATGTGTACCGTTGAATCTGGCGTGTGTGGTGCCGGGTGGTTGTCGATCTCGACACCGTTGCAATAAGACCGCCCCGTACCCGCTTAAAGCTGGCTTTTAACGCAGGGGCGCGCCTGGCCCAGGTACGCTGGTTTATACTGCGCTTATTGATGAATACACCTACAGCAAATACGTTGACTGCACCCTCAGACTCTATAACACCACCTGCGCTGGAGCCCCTGCCGGCCGGATTGCTGCGCCCCGGCGAAACCGTCCTGCAAATGCTCCAACTGGATCTGGATGTCCGCTTGTTTTTTGCGAGCGGCTGGGTTGCTGTCACGAATAAACGGCTGCTGTGCCTTGTGCCTGGTAGCGATCACGTTGATCAATGGCCCATTCAACCCGGCTTGAATCTCAAACTGAGCGATCACGCCGGTGTGGCGTCTCTTGAACTGTGCGACGCAAGGCAACGGTTGGTGCAGTGGCGATTTACCCTGGCGCACAATCCAGACGCTCTGGCACTGATCGACGCATTCGAGAGCGCTCAAGATACCCTGCTCACAGGCCGTATCCCCGTCGAGCAGGAGGCCGTCTGCCAAAGCTGCAAGGCGCCCTTGCCCAGTCCTGAGGCAGATTGTCCGGTATGTACCCGTGAGCACACCGATGCACCGTCTACGTGGGCCCTGTTTCGGCTCGGGCGGTTTGCCAAGCCCTACCGCATGCAGTTGCTGCTCGGTTTTGTGCTCACCTTGGCCTCAACCGCTGCCACGCTGGTGCCTCCTTACCTGACCATGCCATTGATGGATAACATCCTGATTCCCTACCAGAACGGCAAACCGATCGACTACGGTCTGGTGACGCTCTACATGGGCGGCTTGCTGGGCTCGGCGCTTGTGGCCTGGAGTCTGGGGTGGGCTCGAACCTATATCCTGGCATTGGTCAGTGAACGCATTGGTGCCGATTTGCGAACCTCGACCTATCAGCACCTGCTGGGTTTGTCGCTCGAGTACTTTGGTGGCAAACGCACCGGCGATCTGATGGCCCGCATCGGCTCAGAGACAGATCGCATCTGCGTATTCCTCTCGCTGCATCTACTGGATTTTGCAACCGATGTGCTCATGATCGCCATGACGGCGGGCATTCTGGTATCGATCAACCCGTGGCTGGCGCTGGTCACATTGCTGCCGCTGCCCTTTATTGCCTGGCTGATTCATGTGGTGCGCGACAAGCTTCGCCACGGCTTTGAAAAGGTGGACCGCATCTGGTCCGAGGTCACCAACGTGCTGGCTGATACCATCCCCGGTATTCGGGTGGTTAAAGCCTTTGCCCAGGAAGGGCGTGAAGTAGGGCGGTTTCGCAGTGCCAACCGTTTAAACCTTGAAGTCAATGACAAGGTTAACAAGGTGTGGTCGATTTTTTCCCCCACCGTCACCCTGCTTACCGAGATCGGCCTGTTGATCGTGTGGGCGTTTGGTATCTGGCTGGTGTCTAAAGATCAGATCACCGTGGGTGTGCTCACCGCCTTTTTGGCCTATATCAGCCGATTTTATACACGTCTGGATTCCATGAGCCGCATCGTCTCCGTGACTCAAAAAGCGGCAGCCGGTGCCAAGCGGATTTTTGACATTCTCGATCACGTCTCCAGCGTTCCAGAGCCGGTCAAGCCTGTAGACCTGCCGGAGGTCAAAGGGGCCATCCAGATTCGCGACATTGGTTTTAGGTATGGCAACCGCGCCGTCATTCGGGGTTTGAGCCTGGATATCAAGCCGGGCGAAATGATTGGCCTGGTCGGTCACAGTGGCTCGGGTAAAAGCACACTGGTCAACCTCATTTGCCGGTTTTACGATGTGTCCGAAGGGGCCATCATGGTTGATGGCGTCGACATCCGTTCCTTGCGTGTGGCTGATTTCCGCAAAAACATTGGTCTGGTGCTGCAAGAGCCGTTCCTCTTTTTCGGTACCATCGCTGAGAACATCGCCTATGGAAAACCTGACGCCACCCGTCAGGAAATCGTTGCCGCCGCCCGTGCAGCCCATGCCCATGAATTTATCCTGCGCTTGCCACACGGCTACGACTCACTGGTGGGTGAGCGGGGACAAGCCTTGTCAGGCGGCGAGCGCCAGCGTATTTCAATCGCCCGTGCCTTGCTGATCAATCCGAAATTCCTGATCATGGACGAAGCCACCTCATCGGTCGACACCACCACCGAGAAAGAAATCCAGAAGGCGCTTGATAACCTCGTACAGGGTCGCACCACAATTGCGATTGCCCACCGTCTGAGTACCCTGAGAAAAGCCGATCGCCTGGTTGTCATGGATAAAGGTGTCATCGTTGAAGTGGGTCATCACGACGAACTGATGGCTCAGGAAGGCGCCTACTACCGTTTGTATCAGGCACAAGCCCGCCAGGCGGAGGAGG
>DAITMV010000211.1:0-5013 GCA_036834985.1 Burkholderiaceae bacterium
CCGTGGGACAACTCGTCGCCGCGTCGTGATCGCCTGCCCGTGCAGGCCGCCGAGATCACCCGGGAACGGATGCGCGAGCATCTGGATGACGCGATGCAGGCACGGGTTCAGTTGTTCCGAGGTTTGCCGCCAGGCCCTAATGTGGGTACGCAACTAAAGGCACTGCGTGCCAAACAACGTCGTGAGCAGCAGCGACAGTCTGCTGTTGATTCAGGTCATACCGAGGTAGAGGCATCAGCCAGTCATGCAGTGCCACCATGGGTACGGCGTCGCCAGAAGCCGCTAGCGTTTAATGAGGCATCGGTGCAGGCATGGTTTGCGTCCAAAGGCTGGTCGGTGTTTCCGTTTCAGCAGGAGGTTTGGTCACACATGCAGGCCGGGCGAAGTGGCCTCCTGCATGCCACGACAGGATCAGGAAAAACTCTCGCGGTTTGGCTGGGTGCGATGCTCAGAATGGCCACCGTGCGACCGGATACGCTCGCCGCCTCCACGCGTGCGTTGTGGATTACACCGATGCGCGCTTTGGCGGTCGATACCACTCGCGCATTAAACGAGTCGCTTGAAGTATTGGCCCCGCAGTGGACGGTGGGCTTGATGACCGGTGATACCGCCTCGGCGGAGCGCGCCCGGTTGACCCGTCAGCCGCCCACGGCGCTGGTGACCACGCCAGAGAGTTTGACCCTGATGCTCACCCGTCCCACAGCCTCCGGCCATCTGCAAGCGCTGGATGTCCTAATTGTTGATGAATGGCACGAGCTGTTGGGTAACAAGCGCGGTGTGCAATTGCAGTTGGCGATTGCACGTCTGGTCAGGCTCAATCCTCATCTGGTGATCTGGGGGTTGTCTGCCACATTGGGAGATCTGCCTCATGCCCGGGATGTCCTCTTGCAATCGCTGGTACGCAATCCCTCGCACTATCAACCGGGTGTGTTGGTCAAGGGGCGACTGAACAAACAACTGGTGATTGATACGCTCATCCCTACAGAGATAGAACGCTTTCCGTGGGGCGGTCATCTTGGGCTGCGACAAGTTGAGGCGGTGGCATGCGAGCTGGATCAGTCGGCTACGACGCTTATTTTTACCAACACGCGCTCGCAGGCTGAACTGTGGTATCAGGCCTTGCTTGAGGCCCGTCCCCAGTACGCTGGGTTGTTGGCCCTGCACCATGGTTCGCTGGATAAGTCGGTACGTGACTGGGTCGAACAAGGTTTAAAACAGGGCTTGTTGCGTGCGGTGGTCAGTACCTCCAGCCTGGATCTGGGCGTGGATTTTTTACCGGTCGAGCGCGTCTTGCAGATTGGTTCGCCCAAAGGTGTGGCCCGCTTGCTGCAACGCGCTGGACGGTCAGGGCATGCACCTGGACGTGCCTCGCGCATCACGATTGTACCCACGCACGCCCTGGAGCTGGTGGAGGCCGCCGCTGCCCGGTATGCGGTTGAACAGGGTCGCATCGAATCCCGCTACAGCCCACAAGCGCCGCTGGATGTGTTGGTTCAGCATCTGGTCACTATCGCTATTGGCAGTGGTGATGCTGGGTTCGAGGCAGACGACTTGTTTAACGAAATTCGGCAGACCTATGCCTACCGTGACCTGATGCGTGACGCCTTTGATTGGGCTTTGCAATTTGTAGTCAGTGGCGGTGGTTCGTTGACGGCGTATCCGGAGTTTCACAAGGTGGATATCAATGAGGCGGGGCGTTACGCCGTGACACGCAAAGACATTGCACGGCGACATGTGATGTCCATCGGTACCATTGTGTCCGACGCCTCGCTGCAGGTGGCTTGGATGAGTGGAGGGCGCATTGGTACCATCGAAGAAAGTTTTATTGCGCGTTTAAAAGCAGGTGACTGCTTTACATTTGCCGGTCGGGTACTGGAGTTGGTGCGAATTCGGGACATGACTGCCTATGTTCGCAAGGCTGCCAAAAACAAAGGCGCTGTACCTCAGTGGCAAGGTGGAAAAATGCCGCTGTCCTCCGAGTTGGCGCATGCCTCGATGCAGATGCTGGCGCTACTGGCCAGCCAGCTGCACACACCCTCTCAGACGTTGTTGCCTCCTGAGTTGTTGGCCATTTCCCATCTGGCCGAAGCACAGCAACGCTGGTCTGTTTTACCTGGCCCCGGCGTATTTCTTATTGAGCGCATGGTGAGCAAAGAAGGTCATCATTTGTTTGTGTATCCGTTTGCGGGTCGTACGGTGCACATGGGGTTGGCGAGCCTATTGGCTTACCGCGCGGCCCGTGATGAGCCAGGAACTTTCTCTATAGCCATGAACGACTACGGGTTTGAATTACTGTCAGCCAAACCCATCGATTGCAAGGTCTGGCTCGGTGACTCCACGGCCTCTTCACCGCTATTCAGGGTGGACGGTTTACTCGACGATGTCCTGGCGTCTCTGAATGCTTCGGAGTTAAGTCAGCGACGCTTTCGCGAAATCGCCCGCATTGCGGGCCTCGTGTTCCAGGGGTTTCCGGGGGCGGGTAAAAGTGCCAAACAATTGCAAGCCTCATCGGGCCTGTTTTATCAGGTGTTTGTACAACATGACCGCGACAATTTGTTACTGCAGCAGGCTCAACGTGAGGCCCTTGAGCATGAGCTGGATCTGGTTCATCTGCAGGCGGTGCTGCGGGAGTTGCATGCCCGAACCTTGATCGTCAAGGACATTCCTCATCCCACACCATTTGCGTTTCCGCTGATGATCGAACGCCTGCGTGAGCGGGTCACCACCGAAAAGCTGTCAGATCGGGTCATGCGCATGCTCAAGGAGCTGGAGGGGTATCTGAGCTAAGTGTGAACAGGGCACACCGAGTCTTCTCACTCATGCAGGGTAGCACCCAACAGGGGGCGGTTTAGCTATTACGAGCTGCATATGATCAATCCATTCCTTTGGCAATGTTAAGGCTTTTACGCTATGAATGGTCTCTTGGTTCCTATCCGTGGTTTGCTGTCACGCATGCGCCTGTCGCATAAAATCGGCTTGGTCGGTATTTTGTTTTTGATTCCGATTGTAATTCTGGGCGCTGCCTATATCAACGCTGGGGTTGCCGTCATTCACTCCACGCGGCTTGAGCAGGTTGGTTTGACGTATGTCCCCGGGCTGAAGGGTTTGATGCAGTCGGTGGCTCAAAGCCGTTTGCTGACGGCGCGTTTTCACACAGGTGATACTGCACTGGCTGGGCAAATTGATGCCGTTGGCACCGATGTGGACAAGCACCTCACAAACTGGCAAACGTTGACCTCCCAGAACAAGGATGCAACCGGCGTTCTACCCTCGCTTAAAAAGCTCGATGCACAATGGCAGCAACTCAAGTCGTCCCGCAAAACGTTAAGCCCCAAAGAAGCCTTTGACCGACACACCGAGTTAATGGTCGCTGTACAAGACACGTTTGCCAAGGTACTGGATGGCAGTGGTCTGGTTCTTGATCCCGAGCTGCTTAGCTACTACTTGATGGACATGGGGTTGGTGCGAGTCACCACGATGATATTTGAAACAGCACAGGCACGTGGGTTGACTGTCAGCTTGATCAATAACGCCGTGAATGTTCAAAGCAATGGCGTCAGCAAGCCCTCCTATGGCGCCTTGGCTATCAGCCTGAACCATTATCAATTAAGCAAGCATGGCATCAAGGAAGATGCTGGCAAAATCGCCGAGGCAGCGCCTGCATTAAAGGCCCCAATGGCCGGTGCGTTAGAGGAGATGACTCGAAGCGGTGACTTGTTTTTTGAGGACATCAACCGCAGATTTCTAACAGACAGTCCCGATTTGCTGTCGATCGATCGCGAGCAATGGGTGAATCAGGCCAATCAGGCTATCGCTGCGCAATATAAGTTGTTTGACCTGTTGGTCAGCGCATTGGATCAGGCCCTTGAGCAGCGGATTGCCGATCAGAAAAAAAGCTTGTGGTCTGTCGGCGCCTTGTCGCTCGTGGTGTTTCTGTTGGTGGTGTATTGGTTTGTCGGCGTATTAAGCCATACTCAGCATGCGGTGGGGCATATCGTCAAAACACTGGATATTTTATCCTCCGGAAATCTGACGGAGCAGCCCGCGCTCACAGGTAGCGATGAGTTTGGTCACATCAGCCGTGCGATATATCAGCAAACTGCATCCTTCAGAAAAACATTCCAGGTGCTCACACAAGCCGCCGAGCATATGAATTCAAATGCGTCCTCCGTGGCGGTGGCTTCAACGCAACTGGGCGTTGCAGCCACCTTGCAGGCCGATTCTGCAGGGTCGATGGCCGCCGCCGTGGAACAGTTGACCACATCCATCGAGCAGGTCAGCGGCTCGGCGGGTGTGGCCAATGACCTGGTACAGCAAACGCAGGACACCGCACGACAGGGGGCACAGACCGTCAGCCGCACCGAGCAGAGCATGCGTGAAATTGCGCAGGCGGCTCAGTCCCTGAGCAAGCTGGTGCACGAGGTGGGTGATGGCTCCCAATCCATTTCTAAAGTGATTGAAGTGATTGAGCATATTGCCAACCAGACCAATCTGCTGGCCTTAAATGCCGCTATTGAGGCAGCCCGTGCGGGTGAGCAAGGCAGGGGCTTTGCGGTGGTCGCCGATGAGGTCCGTCGTCTGGCAGAACGCACGGCAGAGTCGACTCATGAGATTCGCCAGATGATCGCTGCGATGCAAAACAAAACCGATTCGGCCATTGGGTTTGTAGACGGCTGGATGGCTCAAATTGATGATGGTGCCAACCAGGCCAATACAGCTCAGGTGCAGATTGAGGCGCTGGTGGATCAGGCTTGCCGTGTAGCTTCCTCTATGCACGAAATTAACTCGGCGTTGATGGAGCAAAACGTCGCTGCGTCCAGCCTGGCTCAGTACATTGAAAAGCTGGCCCAAGGCTCCGAGGAGAACGCTGCTTCGGTCAATACGGTATCGGGCTCAGCGCAGGATCTCGAGCAACTGTGTGGTGATGTACATACCCAGGTGTGCGGCTTTAAGTTGGCCTGAGCCGTCTGGCCGCCGGGCCCCGTATAATCGGGGCCATGATGTCTCAAGTCT
>DAITMV010000212.1:0-4966 GCA_036834985.1 Burkholderiaceae bacterium
GATACGCCCAAAGCCATGTAGGCCCAGGCCAACAGGCGGAGCGACCCATGTATCCGTTTTGCACTGGACGGGTTCATGCGGACAGGCTCGCGATTAATTCTCTGACCATCTGGACTCGCTTGATCATGTCAGGCAGTGATTTGGTGATTCGCAATTTATCAGGCCCGGCCAGTTTGATGTGACTTTGTTTTTGAATCAGTTGAATGATTTTGATGGGGTCAATCGGCGGGTTGGGCATAAATTGAATTACGCAGCCCTCTGAGGAGGCATCAATCTTGATGATTCCCACGGTTTTGGCCTGTTGGCGTAACCGGTGGGCTTGCATCAGTGCCTGTGCAGGCTCAGGTAACTTACCGAAGCGATCAATAAGTTCTTCTTGAAGGTCATCCAGCTCTTCCGGTAGTTCGGCGCTGGCCATGCGTTTGTAGAGCGTCAGGCGTTCGTGCACGTCGCCGCAGTAGGACTCGGGCAACAAGGCGGGGGTGTGAAGGTTGATGTCCACCGTGGCGGCCAGGGGGGCCATGAGATCGGGCTCCTTCCCGTTGCGCAGTGAGCGAACCGCTTCGTTGAGCATGTCGGTGTACATCTGAAATCCGATTTCATGCAGGCTGCCCGACTGGTTGTCGCCCAGCACCTCGCCCGCCCCTCGAATCTCCAAATCGTGCATGGCCAGGTAAAAGCCGCTACCCAACTCTTCCATCATGGTGATGGCTTCTAAACGTTTATTGGCTTGTTTGGTCAGCCCCTCGACGTTGTGGACGAGCAGGTAAGCGTAGGCCTGGTGGTGTGAACGCCCCACGCGGCCACGCAACTGATGTAATTGTGCCAGTCCGAATTTGTCCGCCCGATGCATGACAATGGTGTTGGCCGTGGGGACATCGATACCGGTTTCGATGATGGTGGTACAGAGCAAAACATTAAAGCGTTGCTGGTAGAAGTCGCGCATGACGCGTTCAAGGTCACGCTCGCCCATTTGTCCGTGTGCCACCGCAACGCGTGCCTCTGGCAGCAGTTTTTCAAGCATTTCCTTGCGGTTTTCGATGGTGTCCACTTCATTGTGCAGGAAGTAGACCTGTCCGCCCCGCTTGAGTTCACGCAGCACCGCTTCACGGATCACGCTGTCGCTTTCGCGGCGTACAAAGGTTTTGATGGCCAAGCGGCGCTGAGGCGCGGTAGCAATCACCGAGAAGTCGCGAATCCCCTCCATGCTCATGGCCAACGTGCGTGGAATGGGGGTCGCGGTGAGTGTTAATACGTCGACCTCGGCACGCAGGTTTTTGAGCGCTTCTTTTTGACGCACGCCAAAGCGGTGTTCTTCATCAATGATCACCAAGCCAAGCCGGTTGAACTGAATATCAGGCGAGAGCACCTTGTGGGTGCCGATGATGATGTCGGTTTTGCCCTCGTTGATGAGCTTGATGGATTCAGCAACTTCCTTGGCCGATCTGAATCGCGACAACTCGACGATCTTGATGGGCCAGTCGGAAAAGCGGTCCGAGAAGGTCTGAAAATGCTGCTCTGCCAGCAGCGTGGTGGGGGCCAGCAGGACCACCTGTTTGCCATCCATGGCCGATACAAAAGCCGCGCGCAGGGCGACTTCGGTTTTACCAAAACCCACATCGCCACAGACCAGCCGATCCATGGGGCGCCCGGACGTCATATCCTGCACCACGGCGTTGATGGCGGCTGCCTGATCGGCGGTTTCCTCAAAGCCGAAGCTTTCCGCAAACGCTGCATAATCGTTGGGGGTGAGCTTGAAGGTGTGCCCCTGGCGCAAGGCCCGGCGGGCATACAGGTTTAAAAGCTCAGCCGCTGTGTCGCGAATTTGTTGGGCGGCCTTGCGCTTGGCTTTTTCCCATTGTCCCGACCCGAGCGCGTGGATGGGTGCGGTGTCAGGATCGGCTCCGCTGTAGCGGGAAATCACATGCAATTGCGCAACGGGTACGTACAGGTTGGAGCCGTTGGCGTATTCCAGATGCAAAAACTCGGAGGGGCCTTCACCCAGGTCCATCACCTCCAGACCCTTGTAACGTCCAATACCGTGTTGCTGGTGCACCACCGGATCACCGATTTTAAGCTCGGCCAGATCCCGGATCATCGAATCAACGTTGCTGGCGCGCTCCTGCTGGCGTTTGCCCGCGCGGCGCGGCGTGCTGGCGAACAGTTCACCTTCAGTGACCAGTGCGATGTTGTCGCCGTCTGTCCTGTTGCGGACCACAAAGCCGGTATCCAAAACGCCGGTGACTAGGCCCAGCGGTGCATCGGAGTCATCGAAGTCTTGCAGCGAGTCAAACACCGCCGGTTTGAGCCGGTACTCAGTGAACATCTGCAAGAGGGTTTCGCGGCGGCCATCGGTCTCGGCCAGTACGGCCACCCGTTGGTCGGCAGACTGGCTGTAGGCCCTCAGGGCGATGACCGGGTCGTCCGTACGCCGGGTGATGGTCAGTGAGGGGAGGCTGTCGGTCGTTGGTGTGGTAGCGAGCGCGCCCGCGGTGTGACTCAAGCTCAGGCGGGCAAATGCCTGGGTCTGTTCAAAATAGGCTTGCGCATTGAGGTACAGCTCGCCGGTGGACAGGATAGGCCGTTCAATGTCTTTGGATAAAAAGCGATGGCGGTTGTCGGTATCGGCCCAAAACTTTTGAATCGCCTCATCCACGTCGCCATGGTGCATGACGGCCAGCGCATTGTTATCGCTGGGCAGGTAGTCAAAAATGCTGGCCGTTTGCTCAAAAAAAAGAGGCAGGTAATATTCAATCCCCGCACTGGCCACGCCATTGCCGATGTCGCGGTACACCACACAGCGCGATGGGTCGCCCTCAAAACGCTCACGCCACTTGGAGCGAAAGGCACCACGGGACTTTTCGTCCAATGGGAACTCTCGGCCCGGTAACAGACGCACTTCTTTGACCGGGTACAGGCTGCGCTGCGTATCCACATCAAAGGTTTTGATGGACTCGATGTCCTGATCGAACAAATCAATCCGGTAGGGTAGCGCCGAGCCCGTTGGAAATAAATCAATCAAACCGCCGCGTACCGCGTACTCACCGGGCGTCATCACCTGCGATACATGCTGGTAGCCCGCCGTGCTCAGTTGGCTTTTGAGCTTGGCTTCGTCAAGCTTTTGCCCGGCCTTGAAAAAGAAGGTGGTGCTGGCCAGGTAGCTGGGGGGGGCCAGGCGCTGCAAGGCGGTGGCCGCCGCCATGATCAGTACATCGACCGACCGGTTTTGAACCGCGTACAGGGTGGCCAGCCGCTCCGACACCAAATCCTGGTGCGGCGAGAACGTATCGTAAGGGAGCGTCTCCCAGTCGGGCAGGGTGCTGACGATCAGGTCTGGTTCAAACAGCGCAATTTCCTGGGCCAAGCGGTTGGCATCGGTGGCTTGAGCACAGACGATCATCAGCAATTGCGATTTGGCTTTGCTTTGTACCGCAATATTGGCGATCAGCCACGCATCACCTGAGCCGTGCGGTTTGGATAGCGCCAAGCGGTGGCCTGCCTGCCAATAAAAGGGGGGGGTAAAACGAAGAGCCATACAAGCCACTGCCAACATCAATCGCCAAGCTGCGCATTATAAACCGCTGGCAGCCTGCGTGCCGTGGGCTCTGGCACAATAAGGGTTATGAACAATTTTACATCCACCACCTCAGCATCTGAGCCATCGCCAGTCCGCTTGATCGGATTGATTCCCGCCGCGGGCAGCGGCCAGCGGTTCGGCGCAGCGGTGCCCAAACAGTTCTCATTACTTCACGGCGAGCCGGTACTCATCCATGCGGTTCGTGCGTTGCTGCAAGATGAGCGTCTAGACGAGGTCGTGGTCATCGTCTCGCCTGGCGATAATCATACGGCCCTCCTGTTAGAAAGCATGCCAGGCGTGAGGGTATTGCACTGTGGCGGGGATACACGCCAGCAGACCGTACACAACGGACTCCACGCCTTGTTGGGCCAGGGCCTTGCCACAACCGACTGGATCCTGGTGCACGATGCGGCTCGCCCGGGGCTGACGCGACGGGCCCTGTCCGAGTTGATCGACACCGCGTTGACTAACCCAGTGGGGGCGATTGTGGCCTTGCCGGTTGCAGATACCCTCAAACGAGCCAGCACCGGGCAGGCGCTGGTCGATGTGACCGTACCACGGGAGCACCTGTGGGCCGCTCAAACTCCGCAGATGTTCCGCATCGGTCCGCTGAGCGAGGCGTTACGGGCGGCTGGTTCTGACGGACTTGCGTTCACCGATGAGGCCAGCGCGATGGAGCATATGGGTGCCAAAGCAGCACTTGTGCGTGGCGATATGCAGAACTGGAAAATCACGTTTGCAGAGGACTTGACCCTCGTGGAACAACTGATGAAACCCCATACGCAACTCAGTATACAAAGCCATTCGCAACCCGCTGCAACGCCTGCCTTGCGGATGGGCCAAGGCTATGATGTACACGTTCTGGTGGCCGGACGACCGTTGATTTTGGGGGGCGTCACCATACCTCACAACAAAGGGTTACTGGGACACTCGGACGCTGATGCGTTGTTGCATGCGATTACGGATGCCTGCTTGGGCGCGGCTGGTTTGGGCGATATCGGCCAGCATTTCCCGGATACTGATACCCGCTTTAAAGGGGCTGACAGCGGCCTTTTACTGCAAACCGCCATGGAACGTGTCCGTGCCGCCGGTTGGGTGCCCGTGAATGTCGATACAACGCTGATTGCTCAACGCCCCAAACTTGCAGAGCATATCCCGGCCATTCGCGCCCGGGTTGCCCAGTTGATGGGGCTTGATCCGTCTGCGGTGAATGTGAAGGCCAAAACCAATGAAAAGCTGGGCTACCTTGGGCGCGAAGAGGCGATTGAAGCTCAGGCCGTGGTACTTTTAGCCGCACCCGCTTGAACTGGTTCCGGGATACATAACTCTGCAACCAAACCGCCGTCCGGATGGTTAGACAATTTGAGTTTGCCCCCGTGCCGGTTCATC
>DAITMV010000213.1:0-4896 GCA_036834985.1 Burkholderiaceae bacterium
CTGATTGACCGGGGAGACGCCCGCAGGCACTACGGTGGTAAATACATGCAGCCATTCGCGGTGCACGCCATCAGGTTCGCGCCGCTCAGACAGGTGCCCTCCAGACCGTGACCCTGCGGACGGGGCTTTGAACGGCCATGGTGTCAGCGGCAAGTCAAGACCGGCTTCTTCCCAGAGTTCCCGCTGCGCGCATTGCATAGGAGTTTGCCCGTGCGGCAGACCGCCCGCTGCCAGGTTATCCCACAACCCCGGATCCGTAGCCTTGCTCAGGCTGCGTTGTGCCACCCAGACATGGCCTGATGGCGTGGACCCATGGATGTGTACGGCCTGGCTGATGAGCCCCAGGGTTCGAAACGCACCGCGTTCCATCTGAAAAAAAACCTCGCCGTGCGGTGTGTGGGCATCGTAGGGTTCGTTGCGCCAGCCGTTGATCAGCCCGGCCTGATGGAGTTGCACAGCCAGGTGTTGCATCCAGTCGGACCGGCTTTGCACGTCCGTAGCCCCAGTGTCCAGATACAAATCGTGGTCAGGCGTCATGACACACCGCGTTGGGCACAGCCCATGCACAATAGAGGCCGTGCTCGGTAGCAGGTAGCCCATGTGAACTGCATCGACCCACAAGCGCATCAAACCTTGATGACAAGCGTGTGGCATTGCAACAAACAAGGGGTGCAAGGCGTCCGGGTCAGCTTCGTGTAATGGTCCTGTCATCATAATTGTGGGGTGTATCCGGTAAGGTAAGGGTTGATTGTAATTTCATGAATAGTAAAGCTGTGAATAACCACATAGATACGCTTGACGACCTCAAGCAGGTGCTGGTCTTGCTTGACAAGGTCTTGGTGGGTAACGATCTGAAGCTGCATAAACTGGAGCGTAAAGATCTTGAAGCCGTTCGCCAAATTGTCTCGTCCGTGCGTCGCCGTATAAAATCAGCTGAACACTGATTTTTAAAGCGCCTCATGCAAACCTGCCTGCACACACCGTCCGCCCGGCGGACAACCTCCCGTATTGGTTTGCGACTTTCAACGGTGGCTTTATCGGCCATCAGTTTGCTGGCTTGCTCGGCCTCTGCCGATGAGATTGGCAGCGTCAATACCAATTTCAAAGTGTTTGGATCGGATAAGGTCGTTGTTGAGGCCTATGATGATCCAGACGTAGCAGGTGTGACCTGTTATGTCTCGAGTGCAAAAACCGGTGGTTTTAAAGGCGCGATTGGGGTGGCAGAAGATACGTCCGACGCCTCAATCGCATGCAGGCAGGTAGGCGATATTGCGTTTGGACATCCCATCAAGCAAAAAGACGATGTGTTCTCCGAGCGTCGCTCGCTGATCTTCAAAACCTTGCACGTGGTACGGTTTGTCGATGCCAAACGCAATGCACTGGTGTACCTGACGTATTCGGACCGGCTGGTCTCAGGCAGCGCCAAAAACGCCGTCACCGCGGTGGCGGTGCCCGCCAGCATCAAAATTCCGCTCAAATAGCACACAGGTAGCCCGGGCGTGACCGGACACTCAGCCGACCCTGCAGGAACCACCTGAGGTCACTGCTCACCCAAGGGCATAACAAATCGTTCACAACCCATCGTGGCGAACACACTGCTGTTCAGGGGCTTGATCCTTTTATTGTTTGCTATCAAGGAGTCTTCATGCCTGCCAATTTATCACCCCTGCACGCTGCTACACACGTCAGTCCATTAACGCCTGACGGTTACAACTCACTATCGCTGGTAGATCCAACCCCTGTTCGCACACCGACGGGCCCCTATGTTGCCAGCAAGCTTATGGGGCTGGCCTCCAATGCAATCGGGATTGCGGCCGGCGCGGTATTGGCCCATCAGTGGGGCCAGTCATCGGCATCACATGGCAGCCACATCATTGTTCCTGGTGCCGCCGTGGTGGGTAATATCATCGACATGGTGGCTAAACTCAAGGCCCTGGTGAATCACCACGTGTTTGGTCGCCCGGAGTTTGACTTTCGGTTAGGATGCCCCGCCTCGTACGCCTGTGGTATCGCAGCGCTATGGATGCTCCTGGTCAAGCAGGGCGGTGACGCGGAGCGGACCGGTCTGTTGGTCGCAGGTATGAGCCTGATCGGTGCTGATGCACTGTGGGCGATGCTGAGCCAGTCGGTCAAAGGCAACCAGATGTTTTCCGCGGCGCTTGCAGCGCTGTTGGGCCGCACACCCGTACCAGCGGCTCAAACCCAGCTTGGGGTTCAGTCACCGGCCAGAACCCAGGTGTAAGTGGCCGGGTGTTCAGGCGGCGGTGATGTGGGGAAATTCCCGCTCAATCAGGGCGGGGGTCAAGGGCATGCGAATGTACTCGCTGCGCCGCCATAAACCGATCTGATCGGCAAACTGCTGGCTTCCCAGCAGTCCGTCTTGGCCGCCCAGTATCAGGAAGTAGTTGTAATCGGGGCCGGACATATCTGAGATATGCCTGGCCTGTGAGCCATAGGCGGTTGCTTTGCGCTCACCCACCAAGCCGTGGGAGTTTTTCATCACTGTTTCGCGAGAACCGGAAGCTGCAAAGCCTGGCAGCGTAAATAAGCGGCCCAACCAAGGCAGGTGACCCAGCAAATGCTTCAGTTCAAGCCGATGCATGTGTCCCCATACCCGTTTGTCGTTGTACAGGCGCTGCAGGCGAATCGCCAGCTTGTCGTATTGCACGGTTTTGAGCTGCGGATCGACACTTTGCAGATCGGACAGCAAGTGGGTTTTCAGATACGGCCATTCCTGAGCAAAGGCCGGCACTGCTTTGGCCGATCGCATACCCATCGCCAAGGGTTGCAGTACATGCAAGGCGCGTTCAAAGACCAGCGCCTGTGCGCACGCCGCATCATAAGAGCCATTCCAGCTGCGCAGGCAGCTCACCAGCCAGGACACCGCCGGGTGGGTGCTGTGCATGGAGAGCTCCTCAGCCACCGCGTGTGCAAGCAGCATGGCATCGTGTGCAACTACATCGGTCTGCAATTGTTTCAGATCCTCAACGCTCACATGGTGCCTGCCCCAGAGCAATTCACGGATGCGGCGCACACGGCTTTCACCATTAAAGAAAAACCCGATCAGCGCATTGTCCGGTTTGTCATTGGCTGAAATCAAATACCCCTCGTCCGGGTCTTCCTTGTAGGGTAATTGTTCACAGTTGTTCAGTGTGTCCCACTGAGGGCCTACGCTCTGAGGGCTGATGACCACATCGTCCCAGTGCAGTTCGCTGCGTTGGGGTAGGGTGGCGGCCATCATGTGGGCGATGTGCCCCTCGGTATCGGCACCCAGCACGTTCAGGGGCGTGACACCGGCGGTACGCATGGCCACGGCGAGCTCGCGAACCGTGGTGGCCTTCATGCCGCGGTAAAAGGCCGTAAATTCATCGGTGATGGAGTGGCCTACCCACTTGAGGGCAAGCACTTCATCCGGATGTTTTTGCACCACCGATTTGGAATCAGAAATGATCGGACCGTAGTCGCTCCAGCGAATGGTCTTGTGTACACGCCGCCATCCCCGACAGGCAATCACGGTTTGTTCTTGCCGAATGCTCAACTGTGCTGTGGCATCCAGCGATACCACGTCCGAAGACGCTGCCCGCAAATTGGTGCCGCCCCAGGCCAGATGCGGATTTCGCCCAAAACCGATCACGGGTGCGGCCGGGAACATGCAGCCGACCACCTGAAACGACGGGCAAGCAATGCCCACCAACAGCCAGGTGTTGGGCAGTTGTTGACCCAAATGCGGATCACCGGCCAGCATGGTGGCGCCACTGAGTGATTTGTGTCCGGCCACGGCCAGACAATTGCTGCCGGATCGGGACACGCCGTTGATCCAGTCCAGCAATTTGTGGGCGGGCCCCGCATCGTCTTGGGCGGCGTGGGGTGTTTGACCGCTGCCCGCACGTAGCAGCTTATGCCACCATTGGGTAAAGCGGTCGTCTATCCGGTATTGCAGGAGCGAAAAGTACAGAGACCAATTGACGTCTGCCCCGGTCATCCGGCACATGGTCAGGATGTCGTAGACGGTCCACGGTTCTTGCTGCAGACCCAGGATTCGCTCCTCGAGTGTGCGGCGCTGTTGCTGAGCCACTGCATTAAGGCCCACTACAAAGTGATTGAGCCAGGCGCGGCTGTCGTCTGGCATTTGTGCGTACTGCGCTACGGCCACTCGATGAAAATCGAGCATGCGGATCAGGTAGTCAAGTTCGATGAACAAAGGCCCGGCCATTTCAGACAAGCGCCCATAGGCCAGCTTTTTTAAAAAATACAGCTGTGAGCCTCTCAGGTGTTGACTGACCGCACCTAGCAAGACCGCGGCGTCATGATCTGAATCGGCAACGATGTAGGGTACGGCGTGCGTGTTCCAGCGGACACGACTGTTGCCCAGAACGGGCAGGGTGTATTGAGAAAACGTGTGTAAACGCTGGTGCAGCGAAAAGCGACCGCTGATCCAATACGTTTTAAGGCGTCCCCACAGGGAGCGCGAACCCAAGGCAAAAACGCTTAGTGAACGATAAAGCCAAAGAGGTAGGCGTCAATGCGATTCTGGATGCGACGGGCGCCCCAGCGTTTGACGGTGGTCATCATGTTTTTAATCATGTAAGTCTCCGATGAGAAGACTTCAGTATCACACGCCTCCATTACGTTTTTGTGACATCTAGTGCCTTGTATTTGCAGCGTATTTTTTCCAGATCACTTTTTCGTGATCGGCACATCGACGGTGACGGTTTTTCCGTTTTCGCCGGGATAGGCCTTAAACAGAGCCTGTGTGAGGTAGGGCATGGCGTCATTGAGCTGCATGACATCAGACTCGGCACGCGCCACCCCTTCCCAGATGGGTTTTTGGATGTCTTTGGCCTCAAATAGCTTGACCCGCAATTCGTGTTGCGACAGTTGCACACGGCGTTCAAT
>DAITMV010000214.1:0-4857 GCA_036834985.1 Burkholderiaceae bacterium
CAGTTTTTGGGCACACACAGGCCTCCACGCTCGAGTCGGAGCCAACTCGACGACCGTACTTCGAAGCCCCAGTCCGTGAAGTCCCGACCACCGCACCCCGTCGCTTTAATTCCGTCGTGTCCTGATCAGGTCGCCGCCAGCTCACCGAGCCTCTCTCTCACGCCCCGGTGAGGTGGGGAGCGTCTGATTTGTCACGAGCGTGAGAAGGTGCAGAGCTTCTGCACCTATTGAATCGCACTTCAGGTTTTAGGGAGAAGATGCTCTACCTGCAGCGAGTACCCACCCCAATCACTCAGATATTGGAGATGAACGTCTTGATCCCCGACCCAATAAACTGCACCCCCACACACACCATCAGAAATCCCATCAGGCGCGTCATGGCGTCAACGCCATCCTCGCCAATCCAGTCGGAGATATAACGCGCCGATTTGAGCGTCAGCCAAATCACAAATACGGTGACAAGCATCGCCGCAACGGTGGCCACGTAGGCAACCACTTCCTCGGTGCCCGTGAGTTCGGCGATTTCAGACGACATGCCGATGACCACCGCGATGGACCCCGGCCCGCTGATACCGGGCATGGCCAGCGGAAAAAACGCGATGCCGCTTTTGCCGTGCATTGTAGACATGGAGTCCGCATGGCTGGCAAACAGCATACGGTAGCCCATGATCGACACTGTCAGCCCGCCGGCGATGCGCAAGGCGCCATATGAAATCCCAAAACCGCGCAAAATAAACACCCCGGCAAACAGGCTGATGACCAGAATGAAAAACGCGTATTGGCAGGCCTTGCGTGCCTGTTCACTGCGTTGTGCCTCGGTCATGCTGCCGGTCAGCGCTAGGAACAGCGGGATTTTGGATAGGGGGTTGGTGATGGTCAACAAACTCACCCAGCCGCCCAAAAAATAGGCGGCCAGTGTTTTAAACAGGAGGGCAGAGGTCAATCAGAGCCTTTCGAGTTAAGGTGTGTACTAGCGGTAGCCGCCGTCTGCCATCACGACTTGCCCCATCAAATAGGGCATGGTAAGCAAGTGCAGGGCACACAGGGCCATTTCGTCAGGTTCGGCCCAGCGCTTCATCCAGATCTTGGCAGACTCTTTTTCACGAACATCCGGCGGCAAGGTGGCATTCAAGTCTGTGTTGATCCAGCCCGGTGCCAACCCATTGATGCAGATTTGATCTTCGGCAAGTTTTTCAGCAGCCACGCGCACAAAGAGGTTGTTGGCCGCTTTGGACGCGTCATAGTGTGCTGAGACCGGATCCCAACTGTTGATGCCGTTGGTGGATGTCACAAGCACTATTTTTCCACGAAACTCACCGCGGGGCGCGTTGTTACGCATCAGGAGTGCCCCGTGTTTTGTCACCAGAAATGAGCCTGTTGCGTTGGTGTTTTGAACCTGATCCCATTCTTGCTGCGTTTGATCAAAAAAATCGGTGTTCGGGGAGATTCCGGCGCTGTGGATGAGGTAGTCAACCCGGGTGCCGCTGTGTTTGATTTGATCAAAAAACTGGCTCACCGAGGCTTCATCGCCCACTTCGCAGGCAAAAGCTTGTACCTTGGCCGTGGGGTTGGCGGCCTTGAGGGCGTCAATGGCTTTTTGGGTTTTGTCAGGTCGGCGACTGGCTGAGATAATCACATCACCCCCGGCTTTGACCACAGCTAGAGCACAGGTCAAGCCGATACCGCTTGCTCCGCCTGTGATGACGGTGGTTGTCCCCGAAAAATCGAAGCTCACTGTGGCCATGGTGTCCCCTTGTTTGGTTATCAGGCTCGAGTAAAACATTTGCGCCCGTGGCTGTCTAGCGAGCGGTTGGTGTCTCGTGTGGGCGAAAAAAAAAGCCCCGAAGGGCTTTTTTTGAGTCGTGCAGAGGCCTTAAGCCGCTGCAAATTGCGTGGCGCGTTTGCGGGCAATTTCGAGCAGGCCGGTACAGGCATCCTCAATGTAGTTAAGGACCGTTTCAAAGCCATCGGTGCTGCCGTAATGTGGGTCGGGTACGGTGGCCTCATCGTGCTCAGTGGCAAAACGCATCAGCAGCTGCAACTTGTGCAGATATTGCTTGGGGCACTGTTGCTGCATCAGGGAGAGGTTATCCCAGTCCATCGCCAAAATCAGGTCATGATCCCGAAAATCTTCAGCGCGGATTTGCCGTGCCTGGATTTTGCTGATGTCATAGCCTCGTTTGGCGGCTACGGCAATGGCGCGGTTATCGGGCGGGTTGCCGATGTGGTAGGCGTGTGTGCCAGCCGATGCCACGCTGACTTCGCTTTCCATGTTCGCGCTTTTCACCATTTGGCGAAATACGCCTTCAGCCGTCGGAGAACGGCAAATGTTGCCCATGCAGACAAACAAAACGCGGGTTTTCATTTCAATTTTCCTATCGCTCTAAATCGTCTCAACCGCTGCGTGTCACTGGTCAGTTCCGGCCACCGGACACCAAGGGCACAATATTGCTCTGCCCGCTGGCGCCGAAAACCTGTTCTTTCAAAATACCCAGTTGGTCACGCACTTTGGCGGCTTTTTCAAATTCCAAATTCTTTGCATGATCGAGCATGAGCTTTTCAAGGCGTTTAATTTCTTTGCCCAGTTGCTTCTCACCCAAACCTTCCACATGCATATCTTCTTCGGCGGCACGAGCTTTGGCTTTTTTGTCGCCGCTGCTATCAAACACACCATCAATCAAATCCCTGATCTCTTTTTTAACGCCCATCGGTGTAATCCCGTTGGCTTCGTTAAATGCGGTTTGCTTGGCACGGCGTCGCTGGGTTTCGCTGATGGCCTTGGCCATCGAGTCGGTGACCCTATCTGCATAGAGGATTGCAGTGCCATTTAAGTTCCGTGCCGCACGTCCAATTGTTTGTATCAAACTGCGTTCTGAGCGCAAAAAGCCTTCCTTGTCGGCGTCCAGAATCGCGACCAGCGATACCTCAGGGATATCCAGCCCCTCGCGCAACAAGTTGATGCCCACCAGCACGTCAAACTCGCCCAGACGCAGGTCGCGGATGATTTCCACCCGCTCTACGGTGTCTATGTCCGAGTGCACATACCGCACCCGTACCCCATTGTCGGACAGGTAGTCGGTCAAGTCCTCGGCCATGCGCTTGGTCAGCGTGGTGACCAGTACACGGTCGCCCGCCTTGGTGCGAATATGGATTTCACTCAACAAATCATCCACTTGCGTGGTAGCGGGGCGCACTTCGATGGTCGGATCCACCAAGCCGGTGGGGCGTACCAGTTGCTCGACTACCTGACCCGACCGTTCGCCTTCGTAATTGGACGGCGTGGCAGATACAAACACGGTTTGCCGCAGTTTGCCTTCAAATTCGTCGAATTTAAGGGGGCGGTTGTCCATCGCCGAGGGCAGGCGGAAACCAAAATCGACCAGCGTCTCTTTGCGGGAGCGGTCGCCCTTGTACATAGCACCCAACTGGCCGATGGTGACGTGACTTTCGTCGATGATCATCAGTGCATCGGGAGGCAGATAATCAATGAGCGTAGGCGGCGCCTCACCGGGCGCAGCGCCCGACAAATGGCGGCTGTAGTTCTCAATGCCTTTGCAAAAGCCAAGCTCCGAGAGCATTTCCAGATCAAACCGGGTGCGTTGCTCCAGTCGCTGGGCTTCGACCAGCCGGCCTTCCTTGTTGAAAAACTCGAGCCGTTCGCGCAATTCCTGCTTGATGGTCTCGATGGCGCGCAGCACTGTTTGGCGCGGTGTTACATAGTGCGAGCCTGGGTAGACGGTAAACCGTGGAATTTTTTGGCGAATACGGCCGGTCAGCGGGTCAAAGAGCTGCAGACTGTCGATTTCATCGTCAAACAGCTCAATGCGCACGGCCAGCTCGGCGTGTTCGGCGGGGAAGATGTCAATCGTATCGCCCCGCACACGGAAAGTGCCTCGGCCAAAGTCCAGGTCGTTACGTTTGTATTGCATGGCAATGAGCCGCTGCAATATGTCGCGCTGACTGATTTTGTCCTTGTGACGCAAAATCAGCACCATCGCATGGTAATCACCGGGGTTACCGATGCCGTAGATGCAACTGACGGTGCCTACAATAATGGTGTCGCGGCGCTCGAGCAGGCTTTTGGTCGCGGACAAACGCATCTGCTCGATGTGCTCGTTAATCGAGGAATCTTTTTCGATGTACAAGTCGCGCGAGGGCACATAGGCTTCGGGCTGGTAGTAATCGTAGTAGCTGACAAAGTACTCCACCGCGTTGTTCGGGAAAAACTCGCGCATCTCCGAGTACAACTGCGCCGCCAGTGTTTTGTTGGGCGCCAGCACCAGCGCAGGGCGGCCCAGTTGGGCTACCACGTTGGCCATGGTGTAGGTTTTGCCAGAGCCTGTCACTCCCAGGAGTGTCTGGAAACTCAGCCCGTCACGGACGCCCTCAACCAGCCCGGCAATGGCCGTCGGCTGATCACCAGCCGGAGGATAGGGCTGGTACAGGCTGAACGGACTGTCGGGGTAAGAGACGAAACCCGGTGGCATGATATGATTGTGCAATGACGGCTAACTAGCCCCTGTGTGGGGCTTCAGTGGCGAGTAAAAAGAGGTTGAGCGTGATTGAGACAAAGAAATTCACATTTCTTGGTGTAAGTCAGTTCACCCAATCCGCTATTATCCGTTTTTGGCTGAAAATCCGCCAGACTTGACTTTTTTGAAAATTGTGTTCTGCACAAAAAAAGTCTGGTTTTTTACAGCTTCGTCTAATGATAAAGCCGCTAGATGGCTACAACAGGAGCTGTCCGCCGTGTTCATCCGCTTGGCCGCTTGCACAAATAAATTTTAATGCTATAATCGCTTTCTATTCCCTGATAGCTCAGTCGGTAGAGCGACGGACTGTTAATCCGCAGGTCCC
>DAITMV010000215.1:0-4801 GCA_036834985.1 Burkholderiaceae bacterium
ACGGTATCTTGCAATTGATTCATGCTGATATTGTTTTTCAGGATGGATGCCACGTGCAGATGCCAATGCACTCTCCATTGCCTGGTGTACGCTATTTAAATCAGCTCAATAGTGAGCTGAAAAGCTGTCAGGTGTATCTGTGCTTGCCGGAGTGGAAAAGTTCTGAGAATACGACCTTGGCTCTGCATCAGCCGGTCGGCGAGCATTTACGGTATCGACTCGTCTCGCGCGAGGTCAACGACCTGTTAACAGGCGCCTTGCCCGTTGATGTTCTGTTTTTATTGCCCAATGCAAGCTTAAAGTTTGAACATGAGCCTCGTGATGGCACTTTGAGCATTCCGTTGGCGCAACTTGAAAAAAATACGCAAGGGCACTGGGTGCTTGATGAGCGATATATCCCCCCCTTGGTTCAGATACAGGCGAGTGATCGTTTAATGATTTTGCTGCGATCTGTGCGGGAGTCCTTGCTGGCAAAAAGTCAGTCACTGGTGCTGTCGCATCGTCAGCGCAACGAGGCCTCATTTGAATATTCATCCAAAGACATTGCGGCGTTCTGGTTACACCATGCGGTCAATACGCAGTATCCGTTGATCGATAGTTTGTTGTCCACACCCGGCGCAAGCGTTTTGCAGATGTATCGTCAATTATCCGTACTGGCAGCATCGTTAATGGTGTTTTCACCGAATCACACCTTAAGTGATTTGCCCGTGTTTAACCCCCTGCAACTGCGACTGACCTTTGAGACCTTGCTTCAGTTGATCAGAACCTTGCTTGATACGGTGGTCTCCACCCGATTTATTCGTATTCCCTTGCATGAGCTCAAACCTACCTTGCTGGGCGCACAGTTGGGTGCCGACTGGGATATCGACAAGCTGGATTTTTATCTGGCTATTCGATCCGATGTGCCTACCGACGAGTGGCTATCGACGGTACCTGTGCGGGTGAAGATCGGTAATCCGGATGACGTAGACCGTATCATTCACACGGCACTACCGGGTATCAAGCTGTCCTGCAGCCCCGTGGTTCCTCCGTCGTTGCCAGTACGCATCGGGCAAGTGTATTTTGCGCTGGACAAACAGGATGAGTTGTACGAGCGCATGATGCAGCAGCGTTCGATGTCAATGTATATCCCTGAGTCCATGCGTAATTTTGAGTTTGAGATGATTGCCGTGTATCGGTAAGGATTTGATGGAGAGATGGATGTTTGATGTTTCGGCGTTGCGTGAGTTAATGACATGGATCAGTCGATTCAGAAGTTTGCGGCCGCTCAGGTCATTTGAAGAAACCCATCGACGATTGCTGGGCTTGATCGATGAACTCGTGACTCAATGCCATGCGCAGGCCTGGCCGGACAAACATATCGAGTGGGCCAGTTATGCTCTGTGCGCCGCTGTGGATGAAGCGGTGATGAGTCGGGCAGATGCGATCGCTGATCGCTGGGCGGGTCAGCCGCTGCAGTTGATTCGCTTTGGTGAATATACGGCCGGGAAAGGTTTTTTCGAACGATTGGCCCTTATTCGCTCCGATCCTTTGGCCAACGGCCGTGTATTGCGTATTTATTGGCTGGTGTTGACGCATGGCTTTTTGGGCAAGCTTGCCTTGCAGAGCAAAGAGCAACGGCATGAATTGATGGAGCACATACAGGCCGAACTAACACAACATGGTTGGCTGGACAGGATCCCAGACACGCCAACCGCTCAGCCCATACAAGCCTCTGGCATGGGGTGGCGTTCATGGTGCTTACCCGTGTTGTGGTTGGCAGGGCTCTGTTGTGTGGCGTGGATGTATCGCAGCGCCGATCAACACATCGGCGAGCGCTACGAGTTATTTACACAACAGGTCAGCCCGTTGATCAATAACCAAAACAACCGAGACGGTCAAAACCCCCAGTGAACGTCTGCACCCATGTTCTGGGCCAATTGCATCATGCGAAGTAATGGATAGCCCCGCTGGTTTAAATTAACCGGCGCATCCATTCCCTTGGGGATTTCTTTTTCCTGATCCTCTGTCAGGGGGGGCTGTTCAGCCTCTGCCATTTTTTCTTGCAGCATGGCGGCGTGTAGCCGCGCCACCGCTTCGGCCAAGTCGCCGTGTTCAATCACACCCTGTGGACTTAAATCGCGCCCCATGAGGCTAAGCAGCGTTTGTGCGTGTGTTGTGAACATAACGATTTCGGTGGCGGCTTTGGAGCGGAACTTGACGATTCCCATGGTGATTTCAAATAGGTGTGAAGGTCAATACAGCCTACAATACTACTCCTGTTTGCTTGGACGGGTCGCCCGTTTACGTCATGAAAGTAATGTCTCTTGCGCTGGTTGGTCTATTATTGGCCGCTTGTTCACCTGCCTATGACTGGCGGGAGGTCAATGACATGGAATCAGGGTATTCAATTACGTTTCCGGATAAGCCGGTCAAAGTCAGCCGACCAATGACCATTGCCGGTGAGTCAGTGGAACTGACCTTACAGTCTGCCAAGGTAGGGGATGGGTATTTTGCCGTCGGGACTGTGCCCCTCACACCCGCTCAGATGGCCAAATCGGGACCTCTGTTGGATACGTTGCGTCTTGCCATGCAAAACAATATCGGTGTCAAGGAGACACCCGCGAAAACCGTGACGACTGCCGGTGTCGCGTGGCAAGAAGTGCTGGCTCAAGGGCAGATGACGGGGGGGCGACCGGCCTTGCTCCATGCACGGTTTGCCGTGATAGGCTCTCGTTTGATGGAAGTGATTGCCATGGGGGATCCTGATCGTTTGCCGGTGGAGGTGCGTGATCAATGGTTTGGCAGTCTGCGTCTGCAGTCCCCAAAAAAAACGTCTCCGTAAGTGTCTTTGAACACGGCATCCGACTGTTTGCAGCTCAGGAGGCGGCGTGATGTGCGGGGCGATGTTTCAGTTGATACAGAAATCCGCCAGCTATCACTGCTGTCAGGAGTGCGCTGACCATCAATAGAGGTGGCGTCCCGTGGGAGTCCATCCACCGGGCCGCCAGCGATACGCCGAAAGATTGTCCAAGAAAAAACGAACCTGCAAATAGTGACACGGCCGTACCGCGTAAAGCCGGAACCATCTGCGTGGCATTGGTTTGAAGCGTGTTATGTAACATGTAAAAACCAATGCCTGTACAAAAACAAAGACCGATAAACAAGTGCCATACCGGATTGATGGACAGCAGCAGGAATGATCCACCTAAAAACAAACCGCCTCCTGTCACGAGTCCTTGTTCACCCAATCGGCCCACCAGCCTTCTGGACAGCAGGGCGTAAAGCAGACCCCCCAGGCCAAATGTCGACACCACGGCGCCGGCTCCGCTTAAGCTCAGATTAAAAGACGTGTGCAAATAGGCGGGTAAAAAAGCCATCGCTCCAAAAATGCTGGCGCCTTCACAAAAAACCGTGATCAAAATGACTCTGGCCCATGGGGTTCGCAACACAATCAACCATTGCGATACCAACGTGCGTATAGCTGATTGACGTTCCCCACGGTGGTGGGACGTTTGTGTGTGGCTGACGACCGGATTGGTACGTAGCGTTCTGAACAGCAACATCGCCGTGATGGCATATAGCGTAGCCAATATTGCAAAGGCGTAGCGCCATCCGACGTAATCACTGGCAATCCCGCCGATGAGTTGTCCTCCGACAATACCCATGATCTGCCCGCTTAAGAATCGGGCGAGCGTGGCCTGTCGCTGCGTGTAAGGCACAGTGTCGCCAATCCAGGCCATGGATAGGGGAATGAGTGCGGCTGCAGTGGCGCCCGTTAACATGCGGAAGAGTACAAGCACAACCAGAGGCTGCCAGATAAGGCACTGCCGACGCAGCCTGCCACACCGCACAGTGTGGCCCAACTGATCACTTTGAATTTACCGTGGCGGTCCCCCAAGGGTCCGTAAACCAGTTGCATTAAGCCATAGGCGACGGAAAAGAGGGATATGGTCATCGCTGCCTGTCCCGTGCTGCTGCCGAAGGTGCGTGCAAGTTCGGGCAAGAAAGGATCGCACACACGTAAGCTGGCTGAACTTGAAAAACCGGCAAGGGCCAATACAGTAATCGCTTGGGTATGTAGTTTGTTCACAGCAACAGCACATATACGTGGATCCTATACCTTACTGTAGGTAGGCTGATGTGGCGATCGGGATAAACCAGTGTCATTTGCCGTATGTGACGGATTGGACTGGGTCGGCGGAGCCTGATACCGCTGCATCAGGACCAGTCTGTATTGAATAGACTCTGCCAAGTGAGCCTTGGTGATGGTGTGCTGATGGGCGAGGTCAGCGATGGTTCGGGCTAAACGCAAGACACGGTGCATGCTGCGGCCGGACCAGCCGTAGCGTTGGCTCACCTGTAACAGCAGTGCCTGTGCAAGGGGTTCCATCGCTGCATGTTCCAGCAGAGCGTCACCCTGCAGCAAACCGTTCGCAACCCCCTGCCGCTGTAACTGGAGGTCGCGTGCACGTTGTGTGCGTTCAAGAATGCTGGAGGAGGGCTCACCATCAGGGGCCTGGACCATGGTGTTGTGGTCAATGGTGTTGATCTGCAGGCCCATGTCGATCCGGTCAAGCAGAGGTCCGGACAGTTTGGAGCGATAGCGGGCAATCTGGTCGGGGGTACATCGGCAGCTTTGCACCATGTGCCCCAGCCACCCGCAAGGGCAAGGGTTGTGGGCAACCACCCATTGGAAACAGGCGGGAAACTGGAGCGCGTAGCCAGCCCTTGAAATATTCACCTGACCCGTTTCCAGGGGCTCTCTGAGGGCTTCAAGACTGCGTTTGTCAAACTCCAGGACCTCATCCAGAAACAGAAC
>DAITMV010000216.1:0-4776 GCA_036834985.1 Burkholderiaceae bacterium
GTTGTGGCCGGTGATGGTTGTTTCACCGAACAGGTTGGCACGGAACGCCTGGCGTTTGTAGACCGGCAAATCAGTGCGGGCCACATACGCCTTTTTGGCGGGAGACCATGAACCTTCGGGGGTATGCACACCTTTTTCAGCCACTACACCTTCAAAAATCCATGAAGGAAGCGTCGCGTTGGACAGGCTCTTGCCTGCTGCAATGTCTTCACGCACCCAATTGGCCACTTGAGTCCAGCCAGCGGCTTGCCATGTTTCAAAGGGGCCAGTGCTCCAGCCAAAACCCCAACGCAGCGCAAAGTCTACGTCGCGAGCGGTGTCGGCAATGCTTTCCAGATGTACACCGATGTAATGGAATGCATCACGGAAAATCGCCCACAAAAACTGCGCTTGGGGGTGCTCTGTTTCACGCAGGGCCTTGAGCTTGGCGACAGGGTCTTTACCCTTGAGGATTTTGACAATGGCTTCATCTGCCTTGCCACCAGAGGGCACATAGTTGCCGGACACAGGGTCCAGCACCATGATCTGTTTGCCTTCTTTTTTATAAAAACCGCCTTTGGTTTTCTGACCCAAAGCGCCGCGCTCAACCAGGAGCTTTAACACGGCAGGGGTTTCGTACACCGCGGCAAACGGATCATTGGGCAGGGTGTCCTGCATGGTCTTGATCACGTGACCCATGGTGTCCAGACCGACCACGTCCGCCGTGCGGAAGGTGGCTGACTTGGCGCGGCCCAGTTTGCTGCCGGTCAGGTCATCAACGATGTCGAAAGGGATGCCATGCTTTTGTGCTTCAGCGATGGTTGCCAGCATGCCGAACACACCAACGCGGTTGGCGACAAAGTTGGGGGTGTCTTTCGCGACCACAACGCCTTTACCCAAGGTGGTGGTCAGGAAGGTTTCAAGCTGGTTGAGAATTTCGGGACGGGTTGAGGTGGTTGGAATCAACTCGGCCAGATGCATGTAACGGGGTGGGTTAAAGAAGTGCACACCGCAAAAGCGGGACTTTAACTCCGCGTCAAAACCTTCAGCCAGGGTGTTGATCGACAGGCCGGAGGTGTTGGATGCAAAAATGGCGTTCGGCGCAATGTGCGGAGCCACTTTTTTGTACAGGTCGTGTTTCCAGTCCATACGCTCGGCAATCGCTTCGATCACCAGATCACATTCGGCCAGTACGGCCAGGTGATCTTCGTAGTTGGCCACTTGAATAAAGTCGGCATCGGCCTTGTTACCCAAGGGTGCGGGACTTAATTTTTTAAGATTCTCAATGGCGCGCAATACGATGCCATTTTTATTGCCTTCTTTGGCGGGCAGATCGAACAGTACTACCGGAACTTTGGCATTGACGCAGTGCGCAGCAATCTGGGCACCCATCACGCCGGCGCCGAGAACGGCGACTTTTCGGACGATGAAATTGGACACGGAGGTCTCCTCGGGAGGTTGAGGGTGGGCAGATCCGAATGAACCTGCCCGAGAGTTTTATTGTGATGTGCGACTAGCTTAGAACAGGTCTTCGGCCATTTCCATCAATGGATTCAGACCGGCACGCGCCAGGCGGATGTGCGCTGCGGTTTCGGGCAGCAGCTTGGCGAAATAAAAACGTGCGGTGGCCAGCTTGGCGGTGTAGAACGGATCACCAGAGGACTGCTTTTCCAGCGCGATCTTGGCCATGCGTGCAAAGAAGTAGGCAAACATCATGTGGCCAACACAACGCAGATAATCGACCGCCGCAGCGCCGACCTCATCCTGGTTGGACATGGCCTTCATACCCACTTCCATGGTCAGCTTGGTGACCTTGTCGCCGATATCAGCCAACGGCTCAATGAATTCTTTCATCGCTTCATTGCCCGATTCAGCCTCAACAAACTTGGCAATCATCTTGCCGATTTTCTTGAGCTTGGCGCCACCATCCATCAGCACTTTACGACCCAGCAGATCCAGCGACTGGATGGTGTTGGTGCCTTCGTAAATCATGTTGATGCGTGAATCGCGAACATATTGTTCCATGCCCCACTCGGCGATGTAACCGTGACCACCGAACACCTGCATACAGTGAGAGGTTGCGATCCAGCCGTTATCGGTCACAAACGCCTTGCAGATCGGGGTGACCAAGGCCACCAGATCAGCAGACTCTTTGCGTACTTCTTCGTCCGGGTGATTCAATTCACGGTCGATCAGCAACGCAGTCCACATGGACAAGGCACGGCCACCTTCCGCGTAAGCACGGGCGGTGAGCAGCATCTTGCGCACATCGGGGTGAACGATGATCGGATCAGCAGGCTTGTCCGGTGCCTTGGCACCAGAGAGTGCACGCATCTGCACACGGTCTTTGGCGTAGGCCACCGCGTTTTGATAGGCGACTTCTGTCAAGCCCAGTGACTGCATACCCACGCCCAGACGGGCAGCGTTCATCATCACGAACATGGCGTTCAAACCCTTGTGGGGTTGGCCAATGATCCAGCCCGTTGCGCCATCCAGGTTCATCTGGCAAGTGGAGTTGCCGTGAATGCCCATCTTGTGTTCGATCGCACCACAGAAAATCGGATTGCGTTCGCCCAGCGAGCCATCGGCGTTCGGAACAAACTTGGGAACCAGGAACAAGGAAATGCCCTTGGTGCCAGCCGGCGCATCGGGCAGACGGGCCAACACGAGGTGAACGATGTTCTCGGCCATGTCGTGTTCACCGGAGGAGATGAAAATCTTGTTACCGGTGATTTTGTATGTGCCGTCGGCCTGGGGCTCAGCCTTGGAGCGCAACAGGCCCAGGTCGGTACCGCAATGAGACTCGGTCAGGCACATGGTGCCAGTCCATTCGCCCGACGTTAACTTGGGCAGGTAAATGGCTTTTTGCTCAGGTGTACCGTGTTCATGCAAACACTCATAAGCGCCGTGAGTCAAACCAGGGTACATGGTCCAAGCCTGATTGGCTGAATTGAGCATCTCATAAAACGCCTGATTGACCACGATAGGCAAGCCTTGACCGCCGTACTCTGGATCGCAACCCAATGCTGGCCAACCGGCTTCTACGAATTGCTTGTAGGCCTCTTTAAAACCAGCCGGGGTTTTAACGGTGAAGTTATCGCGGTTGTGTGTGCAGCCTTCTTTGTCGCCCGAAGCGTTCAGAGGAAACAGCACTTCACCGGTGAACTGGGCACCCGCTTCAAGCACCTGGTTAATGGTGTCGGCATCCAGATCTGCGTGAGCAGGCATGCCTTTGTATTCAGCTTCAACATTTAATAATTCGTGCATGACAAATTGCATGTCACGCACTGGTGCACGGTACTGACCCATGAGTAGTCTCCTTCAAGCAGCTGCAATGTGATCGGCCGTCAATCCCTGGATCAGTCGATCAAACCCGCGACGGGCCATCTCGACCGAATCCTGTTGCCTCATCAAGCGACCTTGCTGATGGGCAACGAGAATCAAACCGACCATTTCGAATACCAATTGTTCTGCCTGGGCTTTTGGCTGAAGATGACCCACTTCTATGGCTTGCACGGTGGCCTTCAACAACTCTTTTTCCCAGGACTTCAACATCCCTACCAACTCATCCCGAACTGCGCCGGGTCTGTCGTCGTACTCGCTGGCACTGGAAATATAAATGCATCCATTATCAATTTCGACACCTATACGTTCCAGCCATCGACCAAAAATGGCCTTCAGGCGTGGCAATCCCCTTGGCTCTTTCACACACGGTACCAACACGGCATCAACAAATCGTTGCTCGTATTCTTTAAGGACCGCGATCTGAAGATCCTCCCTCGAGCCAAAGTGGGCAAATACGCCGCTTTTACTCATAGTCATGCGCTCGGCCAACACGCCAATGGTCAACCCTTCCAGACCCTCTCTTGAAGCAATTTCAAGCGCGGCATCCAGAATGGCAGCCCTTGTTTGTTCCCCTTTACGCATGCTCATAAGTTGAATTAAATCGAACGGTCGTTCTTTTTACGAGGCGGGGCAAAGCTTGTCAATCGAAAAGTTTTTCAGGTTTTAGAGCAAACGCTCTATTGGTGCGACGCACCACTTCGATAATCCAGGCCAGGTGGCGCGTATACGATTTACCCGACAAAAATGCCGCGCCGCAACAAAGCCTGGCTATCGCCTCGGGAAATCGGAAACCAGCGGCCACACCTTGTCATCGTCTGATGTCGTAATCGCATACATACCGGTGAAATCACCAAAGGCTGGCAGCGTTAAACCACGGGTACCCTGTTGCCAAAAACAGGGCAGCCTAACCCGGTCGGCACGCCCGTCCCCGATGTATACACAGGGATGCACATGACCCGCCAATACAAAGGCGTCGGGAACATGTTGGGGGACATGACAGGCAGCAAGTGGTCCGATGCGATAGGGTTCTTTTACTGTGCGTATATTTAAATCATCTGGCAGTTGACCGGCGTGCCGGTCGTGATTGCCTTCAATCAAGTCAATTGCAAGTTCAGGCCACTGTGCCCGCCAGTCGCGCAAGGTTTGCATGGACGTCACCGATCGACCACGGGCCGAATGCAGAAAGTCCCCCAGAATCACCAAGCGCTCAATGGCGTGGCGAGTGAGAATTGCAGAGAGGCGATCAAGCGTGCCACGGGTGGTTCCCGCCGGGACCGGCACCCCCATGGCGCGAAAACTGGCCGCCTTGCCCACGTGTAAATCGGCCGCAAACAGGATGCGCTGTGCAGGCCACACCACCACTCGGGCGGCGCTTAGCAACAGCGTTTCTCCAGCAATCGACAAGGGCGCCTCGGAAGGACGCCCGCTCACCTGATCAAACAAGACTTGAGA
>DAITMV010000217.1:0-4737 GCA_036834985.1 Burkholderiaceae bacterium
GCTGCGTTTGCCCGCGGCGCGGCGCCAAATACGCTGGGCAAACGCAATACGCCGCTGGCCCCCCTGTGCAAACAACCCTTGATGCTGCAACGCAAGCTGATATCAGACGACGAGGCGCGACAATGGTTCGAGCACAATTTTTCGGTGTACCAACTGCAACAGACCGACGCGAAACGCGAGGGCCTGTTCACCGGCTACTTCGAACCCATGCTTCATGGGTCTAGGGACAAGCGCGGCCCATTCACCCACCCTTTATTTGCCACGCCCAGCGATTTAATCACGGTGGATCTGTCCGATCTGTACCCGCAGCTCAAGGGGCTGCGCCTGCGCGGTAAAGTGGTGGGCGACAAATTGGTGGCCTATCCCGCACGCGACCGCATTGAACAAGACGGGGGCAAGCTGCCGGGCTCTACGCTCAAACCGCTGGTGTGGGTCGATGACGCGCTCGATGCGTTTTTGCTCCAGGTGCAAGGCTCTGGCCGCATAGCGCTGAACGACGGAACCACCTTGCGCATCAGCTACGCCAACCAGAACGGTCACCCGTATGTAGCGATTGGCAAGGTACTGATGCAGTGGGGCGAACTGAACGGCGAACAGGCCACCATCCCCGGCATTCGCGCTTGGGCTGAGAAAAACCCCAGTCGCCTTAACGAGCTGTTGAACCAAAACCCCAGCGTGGTCTTCTTTAAGGACAGCGTGCTGAAAAATCCGGATGAAGGCCCGATGGGCTCGCTGGGCGTACCGCTCACCCCTGCGCGATCCGCCGCGGTCGACCCGAGTATCACACCCTTGGGCAGCCCGGTTTTTATTTCCACCACACGTCCGGATGACGGGTCTCGCTTTGAGCAGTTACTGCTCGCCCAGGACACTGGAGGGGCGATCAAAGGCCGCGTTCGCGCCGACATTTTTTGGGGCTGGGGCGCAGAACCCGGACGCTTGGCAGGCATCACCCGCCAACCCGGGCAGATGTGGTTGCTGTGGCCCAAGGGCGCTGAATTGCCGAAGTAAGGCAATCGCGGGCGCGGCGCTTGTTATTTGGGGGGTGGGAGTTCTTCTACGAAGGGTGTGGCTGCATACGCCATCGGCAGATATATGTGGTCAAATCTTATATGCTCTAGCAAACTAACGTCAGTTGGGGGTGGAATCAGCTTCCCGCCCTCATACTTGAACTTAACATTGTCCTTCAATGCAACAACAAGATTCTTTCTCCCGGAGCTTACATAGTCGATTTCGGCACAGGCATGTTTGACACCGAATCGAATGACTTTTGGTGGGATATATGAGCGGTCGACTAGGTAGGCGCGGTTTGGGCAGTTAGCGTCTGTATCTCTTCCCCCCCTAAAGATAAGCACGTTTGGGAAGGTTTTACCTCCAAACATTTCTAACCCTATGAAACCATCTTGAACTAGTATTTTTTGATTCCAACACAGAGCATCGATATTTTGTCCATTTCCATTTTTGTCAGTTGTTTTTAAGTTATCGGGTACGAATCCATCAGGTACGTTTTCGCAGAGATTTTTCGGCACATTGTCAGAGGACAATCCAACCAGAATAGGGATAACAAGTAAAACAAGAAATCTCATTCAAATTTTTCCAAATAATGATGCTGAACATAAATCATTTTGGAGGGGGTAGCTCTTCTACATAAGGTCTAGCGAGTGACAGTGTTTTTGCATAATTAGCATCGATCTTGATATTTTGAAGGAAGTAATCATCTACAGGGGGTGGAATTAATTTACCGCCTTCGTATTTGAACTTGATGTTGTCCTTGAACGCAACAACCAGATTTTTCTTGCCAGAACTAACATAGTCAATTTCGCCGCAGGCGTTTTTTATACCGAATTTAATGACTTTAGGAGGTGTGTATGAGCGGTCGACAAGGTAGGCGCGGTTTGGGCACTCGGCGTATTGATCCGCCCCTCCTGAGTAGATATATACTTCAGAAAAAGCCTTGCTGCCAAAATGCCCCACCCCAAGGTGATCGTCTTTAACCAGTACTTTTTTGTTCCAACACAATGCATTAACATAAACGTCATAGCCGTTACTACCCATCTGAAGGTTTTCATCAGGCACCAATCCCATCTGAACGTTTTCACACAATTGTTTTGCGTATGTTTGTAGAGAGACAAAAAAAAATATTCCAAAAATAATTATTTTCACTTTTCTATCCTTTTAGTTTTTTGGGGGAGGTACGTACGCTATGACCTTAGCGCCAATAATCTCAAATATAGTGCTCAGCTTTTTAGGTGGGGTCGTAGGCTGACAAAAAAATCTTCCGACCTCAACGAATCTTTCATCGATATACCAACTCAGCCAAGCTCTATAGGCTTTCTCAAGATCTCCGTCTGCTTTGTTTATCCAGTAGTCAGCCTGCGCGGCATATTTAGCTCCAAACTGCGTATAAAACGTATTTCTCAGTCGGGCCGTCCCCATCTGCCCCAACTCGTTTCTAAGAAACCTAGGGCCATTGGGCTCACCCTCGTGATGCATCAGATACATCAACTTTGCTCGCTCAATGTCGTTGAGTTCGTCCAGCTTGTAGCTTTTGCGAAGCACCGCAAGGTTGATTCGTCCGTAATCTGCCGCGGCCATGATCGACAGGTGGGCATCAAAGCGCAGGTCCAGCCAGCGTTGAACATGAGGGTCGGTCTCCGACATATTATTTTTTGCAGATTTTATGTGCTGTGTGATGGTCGCTGTGCTTGTTCCGTTGGCGAGGGTAAATTCCCAGCGGTTTTTAGCGCCTTGCGTCACACGCTTTACGAAACCTCGCTTGATCGCTTCCTTGTGTAAAAAGGTGCCTTCCTGAAGCGATGCATTCGCCCAGGTTGAGGCGATGAATTGTGTCAACCCTGCTGCGTTTGAACTGGTGTTAAAGCTTTTTTCATTCCATTCACGGGGCACTTTTCTCTGCATTTGCTGGCCCTGTTTGTTCAGGATGGGTGTGCCGTCCGAATTTTTCATCCATTCAATTTCAACCCGTGGACTCGCCTCACAACTGATCAACGCACAAATTCCATGCGGCGACACGCCTACCAGTTTGGACGCTTCCAAAATAGAAGCCCGGTAGATATTGTTAAAGCCCAGCCGCAAATTATCCGGGTTGGGACACTCCGGGCCCAAAACCGCTATGCCAGGATGGTTTGCCTGGGTCACTCCCGTCATGATGTGCGGGGTGCTTGGCAGTGCTTTGGGCCGGGCCTCGGTGTGCTTGAAATACCGTTCAAGATTCCCGAATATTTTGCTGATCACTGACGGTGCGACCCATAAAGCGGAGTGATTAGGCGCCGTCGCTTGCACAGCGCTCGTCGCCGGTTGAACAGCGGGGGCTTTCATCACAGGTGACTGCGTCGGTATGGGTGCTTTAGCGCTAGGAGATTGTGAGTCAGGTACTTTCGCAACTGCCGTGGGTGCTGGCTTGGTTACCCGATGGGCTTGGCTGGCCTGGCTGGCCTGATTATGTGGCTGCAGTTTGACCTTGGCCATTACTTTGGGGCTGCGTCTAATCACCACATCGTTGCATGTGGATAAGTCCAACTCGCAGACGGTTTGCATTTGACCGGTGAGGTCTTTGACTGCAACAGGCGCCTTGCCTTGGCGGGCGTTATCGCCTTCGGGGAGGGTCACTGCGATCACGCCGTTTTCGGAGGTTTTTCCCTCGATCACTTCACCGCTCGGCAAGCTTACCTGTACGTGTAAATCTTTGATGGGTAGATCAAGACCGTCGCGCAGCACCAGCGCAAAAACGGAGTCCTCATCATGCCCCTCACTGCCCGACTTCAGCTTTTTAAAGTCATCCTCGGGTATCGGAATTCGTTTAGGTTTGGAGTCAATCATGTTTCATCACACAGTGAGTAGGAGTGATTAAATTTCATTGGAATGGCGTACGACAGTTGACGATCTACTAACCACCAGACCACGAGCCTTTGGGTCCGATCAAACTCATGTATTCGAGCGGATCGTCCTTGAGCACGCGATCAGTAACACCCTGTGCATTTGTTAAGGGATGAAGCGCAGCGTTTTCGAATAACTTAACCGCTGACTCGATATGCATTGCCCCTGTCACGGGATTGATAATGTGTAAGCGCTGACTGAACTTACCCGGCTCATAGCTAGGCAGCTCTGGCAACACGGGCGATGAGGACACCGGCCCTTCAAACGTATGCTGAGCGCCTTTGATGCTGACTCGCCCTGTGGCGTGAATCTCGATGTTCCCCCCGCCGATGCAGACCGTTGCGCCTCCACAATTGAGAGTGATGGATTCGGCTGCGCTCACCGTCACATGCCCTTGCGTCGCAGTGATTTGCACATCCTTGAGCGCGTTCACATTGATGTTGTTGCTGTGTGCCTGCAAGCTCAACTCGCCTTGAGCGGCGATCATCTTCATGTGCCCTGCGTGGGCAAACAGGCTGACTGCCTCTTTTGCAGTGGCGGTGATGTTGCGCTGCGCGCTGATGTGGGTCGATTGCGCGGTGGATACATGCACATGTTGCCCTGCGGCCAGTTGAATGGATTGCTCGGTGGCTGCTGCAATGCCTGCCGGGGAGCTGAGCGCCAGCAAGGGTTCCGCATAGGCGGCGCTGCCGTTTCCTTTTGATGGCGCTGCTGTGTCCTGTTCAATCGTAGCCGCCAGTGAGTTGATCTGATCTGCATTGGTGTGCAGTGAATCGGTGTGATCCCCCGCCGTGTGGTGTTGCGCGGCATCTGATAAAGCTTGATCAAGCGACTGGTGTTGTT
>DAITMV010000218.1:0-4737 GCA_036834985.1 Burkholderiaceae bacterium
TAAAACCATATTCACGCTGCGTGGTGCGCGCCCCGTGGCCCGCGCTTCTCGGGCAACGCTCAAAGCTTCGCGGCCCTTGGCTTCGCCAGCCCTACGGGCGCGGGCCGCGAAGCTTTGATATCTATCGATGGGGCTGGTTTGATTGATAAATACAATCGGGGCTGGGGCTGGTATGCCCCTATAATGTGACCATACCGGCGCGGTGCCGGTATCAACAGAAAGGATATCGATATGGGCTTAGATATGTATCTTAATGCGCGCAGCAGCGTCGATGCTTTTGACGATGCCGAACAAATGGAATTGGAAAAAGTGCCGCTTATCGCGGCCACCGGCATGCGGGTAACCGGCATTACTTACCGCGCTATGTACTGGCGCAAAGCAAATGCCATTCATAAATGGTTTGTGGATAACGTGCAAGATGGCGTGGACAATTGCGATTCGTATGTTGTGGAAAAAGAGCACTTGCTGGCGCTGCGCGACACTTGCCAGCAAGTGCTGGACGATAACGCTTTGGCTGGGGAGCTGTTGCCGCCCAGTGCCGGATTCTTTTTCGGCACTACCGATATAACCGATTATTATTTTGACGATTTGCGCGACACTGTAGAGGCGCTGGATAAGGCGCTGGCATTTGCGCAGCGCGACAGGTGGGCAACATTTACTTACCAGTCTAGCTGGTAGCGGTACGCTATCGGGGCTCGCGCCCCGATAAATATATTTTTCTTGCCGCATAGCCCTGCTGGGTTATACTTACCCCAGCCCCCAGCAGGGCTACTTTATCAACTTAGAAAGGATATCGAGATGACCAAAAAATATTGGTTCTTGCGTATTGGCAGTGATTACCTTGAGGACGCTGTACGCTACAGCACAAAAGCAACCGCTATTTATAAGTTCAAGCAAATAGCGGAAGAGCTTGCCCGTTATGGGCAGGAAATAGAAGCTTCGCTCCACGCAGCGTCCAGCCGTGACGCTGTCAACGAATACCCTGATTTTGTGCTGGTACTTGGCCCCCGTGGCGGGGTTCAAGTTCAAAACACCTAAAGCTATCGGGGCGCGAGCCCCGATAGATAAAATTGTGTAGCGCAGCGCCTTGCTAGGGTATAATTGCCCTAGCCCCTAGCAAGGCTACTTTATCAACCTAGAAAGGATAGAATCATGAACAAGCTTTCCCATTACAAAGACAATTTATTTTCGTCCCATGCCACTATGGAGTCCGCGCTAGAGTATGTCAGTATGATTGCCAATACTTTTACCACGGAGAATTCACTGTCCGTTATAACTGCCGCCCGTGTTGTGTTGAATACAGCCATTGAGTTGCATAAGGCGGAACTGGCCAAGGCTAACGCGCCGCTGCTCGAGCTAATTGACGCACGGGTGACCGCTGCCGCCAATGAAGTGCGCGATGAATTACGCAGTGAAATGGATGGCCGTATTGAATCAGCCATCGATGATATCGATCTGGATCAAAAGGTGCAGGACTGGATGGATAACAACTTCGATATTGAGCATGCATTGTCCGGCACATGCGTATCAGTCACATTTGATTAATGGTATAATTCACACACCGGATCCGCCGGATCCGGTATCAACCAACTTAGAAAGAATAGCATCATGAAAACATCTAAAGTATTGAACATTAGCGGTAACCGCTTCGCACTGCCCGAGGGCATGTCCGCCAAAGATATCCAGGCATTAGTAGGATTTTTGGCAATGTTCAGATCCGTAGGATCGGAATACGACTACACCGCCAGCAACTACTTGCACTATGTGGGCGATTGCGTTAGCGTCCAACTTGAGGACATGGAACTGGGTAACAAAGCGGAAGTGAAGGCCGCTGCCGCCAAGTCTTACGTGGACTACAAAGCAAAAGAGAAAGCAAAAGAGGAAGCAGCAGCAGCAGCGTAACTCCGAACTGGGGGCTGCGGTCCCCAGTTCTGACAAGATGCCATTTTAACTATTGCCAATAATGCAATACATATTGGCAACTATGGGCGGCATGCCGCCCATAGGCTTGGCCTATCCCCCTATCGCGCACCGCGCCCCATAGCCGCAGGCTATGGGCTGTGGCCCTCCCTTGCCCGTTAGGGCCCCATGCGTGGCATGGGGGGAGGGCCACAAGGCTACCGGCTTCTCTGTCGTTCGCCTCCGCCCATGTTTTACAGCCATAAAACGGTATTTAGGAATTATTGGACCCCACCCCCTTGTTTTTAAAAAGGCAAGGGTGGGGGTATACTAAAAAAATTCAGAACTTTATGAGTCTGCCCATGAGCCTCGCTCCGCCGTCCGATGTAGAACACAAACGCCTCTTGCTAGAGCTTCGCCTCCAGCAGATCGATATCCGCGATAAAGCATCCAATGAATTCCTAGAATTCTGTCGTTACGTTTGGCCCGAGATCATCATTGGTGAACACCACCGGCGTATCGCCAAGGCCCTTGATCGTGTAATTGAAGGCAAGTGCAAGCGGCTCATGGTCGCCATGCCCCCGCGCCACGGCAAGTCACAGATGGGCAGTTATCTGTTCCCCGCCTATCTGATGGGCAAGCTCCCTGCTTCTAAGCTTATTGTTGGATCCCACACTGCCGAGTTAGCTCAGCGCTTTGGCCGGATGATCAGGAACCTTGTTGAAGAGGACAAGTACAAAGAGCTTTTCCCCGGCGTGGGCCTTTCTGCTGACAGCAAGGCTGCTGGTCGGTGGAACACGAAGGGTGGTGGAGAAGCCTATTTCATTGGTAAGGGCGGCGCGATGACCGGGCGCGGCGGAGATATTGTGATCTTGGACGATATCTTGGACGAGCAGGATGCTTTGTCAGAAACGGCCATGGAAAATACGTGGGAGTGGTATACCTCGGGCCCCCGTCAGCGGCTCCAGCCCAACGGCACGATCATCGTGATCAATACCCGTTGGAAGACGGATGACCTGACTGGTCGCTTACTAAAGCAGCAGGGGCAGTTAAAGTCGGATCAGTGGGAGATTTTGGAATTTCCTGCCATCCTTCCCTCGGGCCGCGCTCTTTGGCCCGAGTATTGGCATATAGATGAGCTAGAAAAGGTAAAGGTCAGCATTGGTCTAAAGAAGTGGAACGCCCAGTGGCAGCAGCAGCCCACCAATGATGAGGGCGCAATATTGAAACGCGATTGGTGGCGCAAGTGGATGTATGACGAGCCACCGGAATGTGAGTACATTATTCAGTCATACGATACGGCGTTCTCCAAAAAGGAGACAGCGGACTACTCTGTCATCTCGACGTGGGGCGTGTTTACTCCCAATGCCGACTCGGGGCCCAATCTGATCTTGCTCAATGTCAAGCGCGGGCGCTGGGATTTCCCGGAGCTTAAGCGCGTTGCGCGGGCCGAGTACCTTTATTGGAATCCCGATAACGTCTTGATAGAAGCCAAGGCCACCGGCACGCCGTTACAGCAGGAACTTCGCAAGATAGGAATCCCTGTGACGATGTACTCCCCCGGCGGGCGGCGCACGGGCCAAGACAAGATATCCCGCGCTAATGCGGTAGCCCCTTTGTTGGAATCGGGGATGATCTGGTATCCGCCTGATTTGGAGTGGGCGCAGGAGATGGTTGAGGAGTGCGCTGCGTTTCCTAATGGCTCACATGATGATCAGGTGGATTCTGCTGTCATGGCGTGGAGCCGGTTCAGGGCTGGCAACTTTATTGCTTTGGACTCGGACGAGAAAGATCCAGAATATGCAGACAGCGCGGTGATGGAGTACTATTGACTTGGCTTGACGGCCAAGTAAAATGGTGATAATACGCATCATTCACGGTTTAAGCTTTACATAGTTTTTATCCTGCCGGTGTATCTTTTCCGAGGACCACGGACCATGGCTAATCCCACAGATCAAGAATTCATCAACCGCATCATGGATGCGGAAAGCAGTGGCCGTAGGTACGACAAGAATGGCAAATTGCTGGAAGGCCCAAAGACTCGCCATCAAGGTACGGGCAAAGGTGAGATGCAGGTTGTTGACAAGACCAATCTTGATCCGGGCTTTGGCGTAACCCCGGCCAAGAACAAGTCCCCTGATGAGCGGGCCCGGGTGGGCAAGGATTATGCGCAGGCAATGTTGGATCGGTATGACAAGGATCGGCAAATTGCTGCCATGGCTTACAACTGGGGTCCGGGCAACGTGGACAAGTGGGTTGCTGGGGGAAAGAAAGGCGCTATCCCCGAGGAGACAGCAAATTATGTTGTCAGGGTGACGGGCTCCCCGATACAGACAGCCAAAAAGGCAGAGCCCACTCCTTCTGTTGCTGCAGCCGCCCCCGCTCCGGCAGCAGCGGCTGGCGCTCCCAAACCTCCGGCCACGCCTCCGGTCAGGAAAGCAGAAGCTGCGCCGACTGAGGATATCAAGTCACGGATCGCGGCCCTCGGACCAAACTACCATGCCGCCATGGCGTTGTCCTATTTGGCAGACAACACCGACGAGGATGACCCGACGATACAGGAGTACAGGAATCGCAGGGAAGATGACGCTGCCCAAGTGGCTTTGCTTAGTGAGCCCACTGCTCCTGCCATGGCAGATTTGGATTTAAAAGTACGCAGCCCGTTCCAAGAGCCGGTGACCGCTGCCCGGGGTGGGTTGATCCATCGTGCGGGTGGATCGCCTGAGGAGGGAGAAGAAATTGCCAGTGATAGCGATACCATGGCAAGCAACACTGATCCTGAGACAGGTCGGGTTGTTACCACAAAGTATGGTGAACAAACCCCGGTCTATTCTTTCC